>JALHNW010000176.1 GCA_022843345.1 Rubritepida sp.
CTGACGCGGGCGGGGGCGGAGCTGGCGCAGGCGCGGCGCTTCGTCACCTCGGGCGTCGAGCGCGCCCAGGCGGCGTTGAACGCGGCCGAGGGCGCGCTGCGGATCGCCCGCCAGCGCCTGTCGCTGGCGCAGGAGCAGGAGCGGATCGCCATCAACGCCTTCCGCGGCGGCGAGATCCTCACCTTCGACCTGTTCCGCGTGCGCCAGCTGCGGTTGGAGGCGGCGAACGACGCGGGCCGGGCGGAGGTGGAGGTGAACCGCGCCCGCTCGCGCGTCAACCAGGCGGGGGGTGTCATCCCGTGAGGGCCGCCGCCGGCCCCCGCCGGCGCGCGCCTTGACCTGGGGGCCGGGAAAACCAAGACTCACGGTAGGATGAACACGACCCGCCCGCCGGGCCTGCTGCCCGCCCCCAGCCTGTCCAGCGCGCTCGACCCCCGCGCCACCGCGGTCCTGCGCGAGCTGGTGGAGGTGTACGTGCAGACCGGCGAGCCCGTCGGTTCCCGCACGCTCTCGCGCCGCCTGCCGCTGAACCTCTCGCCCGCCTCCATCCGCAACGTGATGGCGGATCTGGAGGAGGCGGGGCTGCTCTACGCCCCCCACACCTCCGCCGGGCGCCTGCCGACGGAGCGCGGGCTGCGCCTCTTCGTGGACGGGCTGCTGGAGTTCGGCGACCTGTCGAGCGAGGAGCGGGAAAGCATCGCCGCCCGCTGCGCCGCCCATGGCCGCTCGCTGCAGGACACGCTGGCCGAGGCGGGGCAGATGCTGTCCGGCCTCGCCGGTGCGGCCGGCCTCGTGGTGGCGCCCAAGGGCGAGGCGGCGCTGCGCCACATCGAGTTCGTGCCCCTCGGCCCCGGCCGCGCCCTGGTGGTGCTGGTGGGCGAGGAGGGGCGCGTGGAGAACCGCGTCATCGAGGTGCCGCCCGGCCTGCCGCCCTCGGCGCTGGTGCAGGCCGGCAACTACCTCAACGCCCGCCTGGCCGGGCGCACGCTGGAGGAGACGCGCGGCGCGGTGGACGAGGAGATCGCCGCCAACCGCACCGCGCTGGACGCCCTGACCCACCAGGTGATCGAGGCGGGGCTGGCCACCTGGGCCGGCGGCGGCGCCGGGTCCCTGATCCTGCGCGGCCAGGCGCGGCTGCTGGAGAACCTGGAGAACCTGGCCCGCGTGCAGGAGATCTCCGCCCTGTTCGAGCGGCTGGAGGCGCAGGAGACGACGCTGAAGCTGCTGGAGCTGGCCCAGCGCGGCGAGGGCGTGCAGATCTTCATCGGCGCCGAATCCGGCCTGTTCAACAGCGCGGGCCTTTCCGTGGTGGTGGCGCCCTTCCGCAACGCGCAGGAGCGCATCGTGGGCGCCATCGGCGTCATCGGCCCGTCGCGCATCAACTACGGGCGGGTGATCCCGGTGGTGGACTACACGGCGCGCGTGCTGGGGCGGCTGCTGGGCTGAGGCGCAATCAACGCAGTTGCGCGTTGTCGAACACCGGCTCGCGGTAGCGGCGCAGCGCCCCTTCCAGCGCATCGGCCAGGTCGCGCTTGTCGTCGGGGGCCAGGAAGCGGCCGATCTCCACGGCGCGCCGGCGGTGGCGCAGGACCAGCCGGTCCTCCCCCTCCCAGCCCAGCTTCGCCCAGAAAGGGTCGAACTCCGCCTCCAGCCGCCGCCCGCCTTCCTGGCGGCGCACCAGCAGGCGGCCCTGCTCCAGCATCACCCATTCCATCGAGCGGCGGGCATGGATGCGGTAGAGCGCCAGCAGGCCGATCGCCAGCGCCGTCTCGACGCCCGCGAAGACCAGCACGGGCCAGGCGCCCATGAGGGTGAACACCGTGCCGGTGAAGGTGAAGCCCAGCAGCAGCACGCCGCAGACCACGCGGAATCCCGTGTCGGCCAGGCCCTGGGGCGGGGCGGTGCGGCTTTCGAACAGGGCGGGGCTGTCGGGCATCCCTGCATCAGATAGAACGCTTCGCGTGCTTGCCACCCCGAAACCGCCATTGCACGGCACCGCCCAGGCGCCCCGCCGCGCCCGGCTGATGCCCCGCCCCCAGGCCGAGGCCTTCCTGCGCGCCCTGGCCGCGGCCAACCCCGCGCCACGGACCGAGTTGGACTACTCCAGCCCCTTCACCCTGCTGGTCGCCGTGGTGCTGTCGGCCCAGTCCACCGACGCCATGGTGAACCGCGTCACCCCCGCCCTCTTCGCCGCCGCGCCCGATGCGGCGTCCCTGGCCGCGCTGGGGGCGGAGGGCATCGGCCCGCTGATCCGCCGGCTGGGGCTGTGGCAGGGCAAGGCGCGCAACCTGGCCGCCTTGGGCGCCATGCTGGTGGAGCGCCACGGCGGCGCGGTGCCCACGACGCGCGAGGCGCTGGAGGCGCTGCCCGGCGTGGGCCGCAAGACCGCGAACGTGGTGCTGAACGTGGCCTTCGGCGAGGAGACGATGGCGGTGGACACCCACATCTTCCGCCTGGGCAACCGCACCGGCCTGGCGCCTGGCCGCACCGTCCGCGCGGTGGAGGAGGCGCTGGTGAAGCGCTGCCCGCCTTCCATGCTGCGGGACGCGCATCACTGGCTGATCCTGCACGGGCGGCACGTCTGCAAGGCGCGGCGGCCGGAATGCTGGCGCTGCCCGGCGGTGGCCGCCTGCAACTACCGCGACAAGGTGCTGGTGCCGGCGGCCTGAGCCGCCACCTGCGCCTGTCGCGCTACAGCCCCACCCTGACGCGCCGGCTGTTGGAATCGCGCAGGTTCCGCAGCCGCGCCAGCGCCCAGAGCGGGAAGATGCGGCGGTAGCCGTGGTAGCGCAGGTAGAAGACGCGCGGGAAGCCGGTGCCCGTGTGGTCCTCCTCCGGCCAGCCGCCGTCGTCGTCCTGGCGGTCCAGCAGCCACTGGGCGGCACGCCTCACCGCCTCGCCATCCGCCTCGCCGGCCGCCATCAGCGCCAGCATGCCCCAGGCGGTCTGGGATGGGGTGGAGGGGCAGCGCCGCGCGCCGTCCGGCCGGGTGCCGCCGCGGGCGGGGTAGGTGAAGCCGTCCTCGCCCCAGCCGCCATCGGGGTTCTGCGCGCCCTCCAGCCAGGCCACCGCGCGGCGCATCGCGTCGTGCCCATGCGGCAGGCCGGCGGCGTTGAGCGCGGTCAGCGCGCTCCATGTGCCGTAGACGTAGTTCACGCCCCAGCGGCCGTACCAGGAGCCGTCGGCCTCCTGCTCGCGCAGCAGGTACTCCACCGCGGCGCGGGCAGCGGGCGTGTTGCCCTGGCCGATCTGCGCCAGCATGGCCAGGCAGCGGCCCGAGACGTCGGCGGTCGGCGGGTCCAGCAGGGCGCCGTGGTCGGCGAAGGGGATGTGGTTCAGGTAGTGGAAGGTGTTGTCGGCGTCGAAGGCGCCCCAGCCGCCGCCGCGCGACTGCATGCCCACCACCCAGTCGGCGGCGCGCTTCACCGCCCCGTCCGTCGCGTCCTCGTCCTGCTCGCGCGCGAAGCGGTCCATGGCGAGCGCCACCACGGCGGTGTCGTCCACGTCGGGGTAGTGGGCGTTCTCGTACTGGAAGGCCCAGCCGGCGGGGGCCAGGTCGGGGCGCTTCCAGGCCCAGTCGCCCTGCACGTCGCGGATCTCGCGGCCCAGCAGCCAGTGCAGGCCGCGCCGCACCGGGGCCTCGGCGCCGCCGGCCTCCAGCAGGGCGTGGGCGGCCAGGGCAGTGTCCCAGATGGGCGACAGGCAGGGCTGGACGTACACATCCCCGTCGGGCCGCTCGCAGACCAGCTTCTCGATGGCGCTCCAGGCGGTGCGCATGCGCGGGTCGTCCTGGGCCACGCCCAGGCAGTGGTACATCATCACCGCGTTGGCCATGGCGGGGTAGATGGCGCCCAGCCCGTCCTCCCCGTTCAGCCGCTCGGTGACGAAGGCCTCGCAAGCGGCCTCGGCCTTGGCGCGGTGGGTGCGGGGGAACAGGGCGCGGGCGCGGTGCAGCGCGCCGTCGAGGCCCTTGAACAGGGAGGACCAGGGCTCGGCCTGATGCGCCCCGGCGGGCCAGTCGCGCACCTGCTCGGGCGGGGTGCGGAACAGCTCGGTGATGGAGGCGCCCGTCGGGTTCGCCGCCACCGGGCGATGGGCCATCACCACCGTCAGCGGCACCAGCACGGTGCGCGCCCAATAGCTGATCTTGCTGATGTGGAAGGGGAACCAGCGCGGCAGCAGCATGATCTCGGGCGGCATCATCGGCACGGCGCGCCACGGCACGGCGCCGAACACCGCCAGCGCGGCGCGGGTGAACACGTTGGAGCGCTCGGCCCCGCCCGCCTCCAGGATCGCCGCGCGGGCGCGGGCCATGTGGGGCGCGTCGGCCGCGTCGCCGATCAGCTTGAGCGCGAGGTAGGCCTTGACCGAGCAGGAGATGTCCAGCGGGCCGCCATGCACCAGCGGCCAGCCGCCATCGGCGCCCTGGATGCGCCGCAGGTAGCGGCCGATCCGCGCCTCCTTCTCCGGCTGCACCCGCCCGAAGAAGTGATGCAGCATGAGGTATTCGGCCGGGATGGTGGCGTCCGCCTCCAGCTCGAACACCCAGTGGCCGTCGGGCCGCTGGTGGGCCAGCAGGTGCGCGGCCGCGCGGCCCACCGCCTCGTCCAGCGCCGTCGCGCCCTGCAATTCGCTCATCGCCCCGTCCTCACGGGGGGCATGGATAGGCCATGACGGGGCTGGGCCGGAAGGGGGCGGGGCGCATGGCTACCCACGGCGCAGCGCCTCGCCCTTCCAGAAGCCGCCGCGCCCGGCCCATTCGGCGCGGGCGGAATCCAGCGTCCACAGCAGGTAGAGCAGCGCGGTGACCGGCAGGCCCAGGCCGCGCCACGCGCCCAGGCGGTAGCGGTGCAGCATGGGCGCCAGGGCCAGCGCCATCATCCCCCAGGAGGCCGCGCCCAGGGCGCGCGCCCAGCCGCTGCCGAACAGCGCCAGCAGCGGCGGGGCCAGGTAGACCAGCGCCATGCCCCCCACGCAGCCCGCCAGCAGCCATGGCGAGTAGCCGAGCTGCGCGTAAGCGGTGCGCGCCACCATGGCGCGGATGGTGGACAGGTCGTCGTAGGCGCGCAGGGAACGCACGCGCTCGGTGAGGCCGAGCCAGGTGCGCCCCCCGCCGGATTTGATGAGGCCGGCCAGCGCGCAATCGTCGATGATCCGCCCGTGGATCGGCGCGAGGCCGCCCCGCGCCTCGAAGGCGGCGCGGCGCAGCA
>JALHNW010000177.1 GCA_022843345.1 Rubritepida sp.
ACGCCGCGCCCATCTTCCGCGAGGTGGCGGCGGCCGCCCTGCGCGACAGCCCGGCCGTGCCCTTCCGCGCCCCCCCCGGCGTGGCGCTGGTGCGGATGAGCGACGAGCGCGGCCGTTCCTACATGGAGGCGTTCCGCCCGGGCACGGAGGACAGCGCGCGCGCGCCCATCGGCGGCATGTCGCCCAGCGGCGCGGCGGCGGAGGCGGCGCGGCAGGTGGACACCGGGCTCGGCGGGCTGTATTGACCGCCCGCCATGCGCGCCGATGCCACCCAATTGCACGAGCAGATCACGGATTCCGTGTCCCTGCTGAGGAGGCATCTTTGACTGGGATGCCGCCAATGCCCGCCTCGCGGAGCTGAACGCCCGCTCCGAGGATCCGGAACTCTGGAACAAGCCCGACCTCGCGCAATCCGTCATGCGCGAGCGCAACCGCCTGGCCGACCAGATCGAGGGCGTGCGCCGGCTCGAGCAGGGCGTCGCCGACGCGCTGGAGCTGATCGAGATGGCGGAAGCCGAGGGCGACGCCGCCACCGCCGACGCCGCGGTGGCCGACCTGCGCGCCTACGCCATCGAGTCCAAGCGCCGCGAGATCGAGAGCCTGCTGTCCGGCGAGGCCGACCCGAACGACGCCTGGGTGGAGGTGAACGCCGGCGCCGGCGGCACCGAGGCGCAGGACTGGGCCGAGATGCTGCTGCGCATGTACATGCGCTGGGCCGAGAAGCGCGGCTACAAGGTCGTGCTCACCGAGCAGTCGGATGGCGAGCAGGCGGGCATCAAGTCCGCCACGCTCCAGGTGTCCGGCCCCAACGCCTATGGCTGGCTGAAGACGGAGAGCGGGGTGCACCGCCTGGTCCGCATCAGCCCCTTCGACGCCGCCAAGCGCCGGCAGACCAGCTTCGCCAGCGTGTATTGCTACCCGGTGATCGACGACAAGATCGAGATCGAGGTGAACCCGGCCGACCTGAAGACGGACACCTTCCGCGCGTCGGGCGCCGGCGGGCAGCACGTCAACAAGACGGAATCGGGCGTGCGCTTCACGCACATCCCCACCGGCATCGTCGCCGCCTCGACCCAGGACCGCTCGCAGCACCGCAACCGCGAGATCGCGATGAACATGCTGAAGGCCCGCCTGTACGAGCTGGAGCTGAAGAAGCGCGAGGCGATCAGCGAGGGGATCGAGGCCAGCAAGACCGACATCGGCTGGGGCCACCAGATCCGCTCCTACGTCCTCCAGCCCTACCAGCTGGTGAAGGACCTGCGGACGGGCACGGAGAAGGGCAACCCCGACGCCGTGCTGGATGGCGAGCTGGACGACTTCATGGCCGCGGCGCTGGCGGCGCGCGTGGGCGCGACGCGCAGCGAGGCGAGCGCCAGTGCGGTCTGACGGGACGTCGCGGCCGATCTTTGATGGCCTGAGGCCTGCGTTCCTGGCCGCACTCGTGGCGCTGATCCTTTCCAAAGGCGTGGCCTTGCTGCCTGGGTTGGCACCCGATGACTATGTCAGAATCCTGGAGCACACGCCTGCCAACTTCTTCCTGGCGCAGGGCCGCTTCACCGAGGCACTGGTCTTCTCGCTCGTGCGGCGGTTCGGCCTCAGTATCCATGACGTCTGGTGGGCCAGCCTCGCTCTTCTCCTGCCGGTGACGGCGGCCGCCATCGCGGCGGCGGTCCGGCTGGCTGCGCCCGCACCGACGCCGCTTGCTTGGCTGTGCGTTGCAGCTGGCTTGGCTGGCAGCATGGCCGTAGGGGCGGACATCCTGCTTTTCCGGACTGCCATTCCGGTTCATTCCGTCTGCTGGCTCGCGTTCTTGGTCTTTCTGACGGCTGCGTATCTGCCATGGTCCTGGCGGCGGCGCACGGCGGCGCAGGCCGTCGCCGTCGCCGTGGCGCTTGGTGGTTACCAGCCGATGCTGGGGTTGTTCCTGGCCGTCGCATTGGCGGACCTTGCCCGCATTCCGGGCGGATGGCGGGAACGGCTTGCCTCATCGGTGCTGCCCGCCTTCGTCCTGGGCGTGTGCCTGTACATCTTCATCGCCGTCGGCCTCGGCGTGGTCTTTGGCGTCGGCAGCAACATCAACGACCGCGGGGGTGCGATCACGGTTGGCGACCTGCCGGCGCGCGCCGCTCTTCTGATGCGGCACCTGCTCGAACCATTCGGGCAGCGTGACCCGGCGACCGCGGCACTCGCATTCCCGCTGCTCGCCCTCTTCGTGTCGGCAGTGTTGCTCCTGGCCGCATGGCGCGCCCCTGGTCGTGCGGCATGGGGCGTCGCCATCCTGCTGGCCGTCTCCGGCGCGGTGCTGTTGCCGTTGATGCTGCTGAAGGTGGTGTGGATGCCGGGGCGGACCATGATCGCGGGCGTGTTCGCGGCCTGCCTCGTCGCGGCCATGCTTGCGGCGGTCCTGCCCCGGGCGGGCCATGTGCCCCTGCTCGCGTTGGGGGTGCTGGCCAGCGCCGCGCAGGCGGTGGGAAGTTCGCGGATTCTTCTCGACCAGCAGCGCGCCAACCGGTGGGAAATGGCGCGCGCGGCCGCGATTGCGCAGGACGTGCTGGCTGCCCATGGCGGCCGCCGGCCATCCCTCGTCGTCCTGGTCAACCATGGCTGGGAACTCGTCCCGAGGCACCGCCCGAACTGGTACGACAGGAACACCACGTCGCTGGCTATCCCCTACTCCGCCAGCGGCGTTTTCCATGAGGCGACGGGGATGGTCTGGCAGGTTCGGACTGCGCGGGGGCTTGAGCCGTGCAGGACCAGCCCCGCATGGCCCGAACAGGGTGCGATCCATCCGCGCGCCGATGCAACCCTCGTCTGCTTCGGTCCTGGCGATTGACGGCCTCGGCCCAATGATCTGGCACCCGGCGCCGGCCACGCTCCCGCCGGGCCGGCGCCTCTACGCCATCGGCGACGTGCATGGCTGCGCCGACCGCCTGCGCGCCCTGCACGACGCGGTGCGCGACGACCTGCGCGAGCGCCCTTGCGCCGAGGCCACCCTGGTCCACCTCGGCGACCTGATAGACCGCGGCCCGGACAGCGCCGGCTGCCTGGAGGCGGCGCGCGGCTTCGGCGCCTGCCCCGCCGTCCACCTGCTGGGCAACCACGAGGACACCGCCCTGCTGGCCATCGGCGGCGAGGGCTACGCTTGCGCCGACTGGCTGGAAACCGGCGGGCGGGAGGCGCTGCGCTCCTGGGGCATCACCGACCTGTCGCGCCGCGCCAACTGGGCCGCCGCCGTGCCGGCCGATGCGCGCGAATTCATGGGCGCCATGGCGCTGTTCCACCAAGCGGGGCCCTACCTATTCGTCCATGCCGGCATCCGCCCCGGCGTGGCGCTGAAGCGCCAGGGGCGCGACGACCTGCTGCGCATCCGCCGCGTCTTCCTGGACAGCGAGGCCGACCATGGCTGCGTGGTGGTGCACGGCCACACGCCGACGCGCGACCGCCTGCCGGAGATCCGCGCCAACCGCGTGAACCTCGACACCGGCTGCGTCTACGAGGGCGGCCGGCTGACGTTGGCGGTGTTCGAGGACGCGCGCATCGGCATCCGTCAGGCCTGAGCCAGCAACCGCCGCGCCGCTTCCCGCGCGCGCCGGGCCACCACCTCGTAGCCCTCGGCGGCGGCCAGCGCCGTCATCGGCACCTCCAGCGCCACCGGGGTGCCGGGGGGTGCCGCGTCCAGGATGGCGCGGAGCGGGATCTCGCCCTCGCCGGGCGGCAGGCGCTCGGCGCGGCCGGCGTGCAGCAACGCCTCCGTGTCGTAGGGCGGGCGGCGCGGGGCGTCGCACAGGTGCAGGAAGGGCAGGCGGGCGGGCGGCAGGGCGCGCAGCGCGGCCAGGGAGGAGCCGGAGCGGTCGAAATGCAGCGCGTCCACCAGGATGCCGACGTCCTCGCGCCCGGTGGCGGCCACCAGCCGGGCCGCGTCCTCCAGCCCCGGCACCACGGTCCAGGGAAAGAACTCCAGCACGGCGGACAGGCCATGCGCTGCCGCGCGCGCCCCGAAGGCGGCAAGGTTCGCGGCCAGCCGCGCCAGGTCGGGGTCGTAGGGCGCGCAGATGACGTGGCGCGCGCCGAGCAGGGCCGCGGCCTCCAGGAAGGGTTCCAGCGCGGCGGCGTCGAAGGCGGGCGACAGGCGCACGAACTCCACGTCCTGCACGCGCAGCCCGGTGTTGCGCAGGGCGGCCAGCGTTTCGCGCCGCAGCGGCGCGTCGCGGGCCAGGTCGTAGCCGGGCGTCTCCGGCGTCACGGCGATGAGGCGCAGCCCCACGGCGTCGTAGCCGCAGCGCGCGGCCAGGCGGATCATCGCCGGGGGCGCCAGGCCCAGCACGGTGAGGTGGGCCAGCGAGACGGTCCTCGGGCCGGCCATCACGCCAGCCCCGCCGCGTCGCGCCCCGCGATCCAGCCGAAGGTCATCGCCGGGCCCAGGTTGATGCCGCCCGCCGGGTAGTGCCCGCCCATGATGCTGGCCATGTCGGTGCCCGCGGCCCAGAGGCCGGGGATCGGGGCACCCCCGCCATCGAGCACCCGCGCGCGCCCGTCCGTCCGCAGCCCGGCGAAGGTGCCGAAGGAGCCGGGGACGACCCGCACCGCCAGGAACGGCCCGCCCTCCAGCGGCGCCAGCGAGGGGTTGGGCCCGTGCGTGGGGTCCCCCTGGAGGCGGCCATAGGGGGTGGAGCCGCGGCCGAATTCGGTGTCCTCGCCCCGGCGTGCATCGGCGTTGAAGCGGGCGACCGCCTCCTCCAGCCCCGCGGGGGCGATGCCGCAGCGCTCGGCCAGGGCGCGCAGCGTCGGCGCCTGCACCACGTAGCCGGACTTCACCCACGGCCCCAGCGGCAAGGGCGCGGGGCGCGAGATGCCGAGCCCCCAGCGGCGCTGGAAGGCGCGGGTGCAGACCAGCCAGGATTCCGGCGCCTCGCCCGGCGGCGTGGCGCGCAGCAGGGCGGTGACGTAGTCGTGGTAGCCCAGCGCCTCGTCGCAGAAGCGCCGCCCGTCGCGCCGCACGGCGATGATGCCGGGCTTGCCGCGCTCGATGATGTGCGGGAAGCGCCCCTCGCTGCCGTCGGGGAAGCGCACGGGGGAGACGGGGCACAGCGCGGCGGGCGAGGCCAGGTCGCCGGCCACCTGCGCGCCCAGCGCCTCGGCCAGGCGCAGCCCGTCGCCGGTGGCCT
>JALHNW010000178.1 GCA_022843345.1 Rubritepida sp.
GCGCCCCCGCCCCCTGCCCGGACCTGGCCGAGGCGGCGGAGGCGGAGCGCCGCATCGCCCGGCTCAGCCCGCGGGAGATGGAGGTGCTGCGCGCCATGCTGGCCGGCCGGCCCAACAAGGGCATCGCCCGGCAATTGGGGTTGAGCCCGCGCACGGTGGAGGAGTACCGCGGCGGCGTCCTCGCCAAGATCGGGGCGGGGAGCCTGCCGGAGCTGACCCGCCTCGCCCTCGCCGCCGGGGTGGCGCCGGAGGCGGGGTGAGGGGGCGTCAGGTGTTCATCGCGTCGAAGAAGTCCTGGTTGGTCTTGGAGTACTTCAGCTTGTCCTGGAGGAACTCCATCGCGTCCTGCACTCCCATCGGGTTCAGGATGCGGCGCAGCACCCACATCTTGGACAGCGTGCCGCGGTCCACCAGCAGCTCCTCCTTGCGGGTGCCGGACTTGGTGATGTCGATGGCCGGGAAGACGCGCTTGTCGGAGAGCTTGCGGTCCAGCACGATCTCCGAGTTGCCGGTGCCCTTGAACTCCTCGAAGATCACCTCGTCCATGCGCGAGCCGGTGTCGATCAGCGCGGTGGCGATGATGGTGAGGCTGCCGCCCTCCTCGATGTTGCGCGCCGCGCCGAAGAAGCGCTTGGGGCGCTGCAGCGCGTTGGCGTCCACGCCGCCCGTCAGCACCTTGCCCGAGGACGGCACCACCGAGTTGTAGGCGCGGCCCAGGCGGGTGATGGAATCCAGCAGGATCACCACGTCGCGCTTGTGCTCGACCAGGCGCTTGGCCTTCTCCAGCACCATCTCCGTCACCTGGACGTGGCGCGTCGCCGGCTCGTCGAAGGTGCTCGCCACCACTTCGCCGCGCACGGTGCGGGCCATGTCGGTGACTTCCTCGGGCCGCTCGTCGATCAGCAGCACGATGAGGAAGACGTCGGGGTTGTTCGCCGTGATGGACTTGGCGATGGTCTGCAGCATCACCGTCTTGCCGGTGCGCGGCGGGGCCACGATCAGCGCGCGCTGGCCCATGCCGATGGGGGCGATGAGGTCGATGACGCGGTGCGTCATGTCCTTCATCGGGCCCTTGGGCTCCTTGCCGCCGGTCGCGGCGCGGGCGGGGGCCTCGGCCTCCGGCGTCTCCATCAGCAGGCGGCGGCTGGGGTAGAGCGGCGTCAGGTTGTCGAAGTTGATGCGGTGGCGCAGCGCCTCGGGCACCTCGAAGTTCACCGTGGTGACCTTGAGCATGGCGAAGTAGCGCTCGCCATCCTTGGGCGCGCGGATCTGGCCTTCCACCGTGTCGCCGGTCCGCAGGCCGAAGCGGCGCACCTGGGCGGGGGAGACGTAGATGTCGTCCGGCCCGGGCAGGAAGTTCGCCTGCGGGGAGCGGAGGTAGCCGAAGCCGTCGGCCAGGATCTCCAGCGTGCCGTCGCCGTAGATCGCCTGGTCGTTGTCGGCCAGGGTCTTGAGGACGGCGAACATGATGTCCTGCTTGCGCAGCACGGAGGCGTTCTCGACGCCGAGCTCCTCCGCGAAGGCGAGGAGGTCGGGCGGCGACTTGGCCTTGAGTTCGGAAAGGTGCATCGGGAATCCAGAGCGGGATGCAGGGGCGCGGGCACGGCAGGCCCCGCGGGGTGCTGACGTGACGGCGGCTTGGGAGGGACCGGCACGCGGGGCGCCGGCGGGGTGCAAGCTAGGGAGGCGGGGCGGCGGCGTCAACCATGGGGCTCAGAACGGCTTCACGATCACCATCACCACGATGACGATCATCAGCACCGTCGGCGCCTCGTTCCACCAGCGCCAGGCGCGCTCCGTCAGCGGGCGGCCATCCGCCTCGAAGCCGCGGCGCTGGGCAGCCAGGAACATGTGGAAGGCGGTCATCAGGATCACCGACAGCAGCTTCGCGTGCCACCAGCCCGCCCGCCAGTCCACGATGCCGGGCGTGGCCACCAGCAGCAGGCCGAAGGTCCAGGTCCAGATCATCGCGGGGTTCATGATGCCGCGCAGCAGCCGGCGCTCCATGCCCACGAAGCGCGCGTGTTCCTCGCCCCCGCGCGGCACCCGGTGGTGGTTCACGTAGAGGCGCGGCAGGTAGAACAGCCCCGCCATCCAGGCGATGACGCCGATCAGGTGCATCGCCTTGGTCCAGGGATACAGGTCGGCCAGCAGGCTCACGGGATGATGCCCTTCACGAATGCGTCCAGGTCGCCGCCCGCGAACAGGTGGCCGGGGATGCCGGCGGCGGCGGCGGCCCCCATGTCGGTCGCGCGGTCGCCGATCAGCAGCGAGCCCTCGCGGCGGATGGGGAAGAAGCGCAGCAGGTCCTCGATCATGCCCCCTCCCGGCTTGCGGCGGGGCGATTCGCGGCGGTAGGCGCCCGTGCCATCCGTGGGGTGGAAGGGGCAGTGGGCGAAGGCGTCCAGCCGCGCGCCCGCCGCCCGCGCCTGTTCGCGCAGCCACAGGTGCATGGCGGCCACCTCCGCCTCGCCGAACAGGCCGCGCGCCACGCCGGACTGGTTGGTGACCACGGCGACGAAGAACCCCGCCGCGTTCAGCCGCCGCACCGCCGCCCAGGCGCCGGGGACCATCCGCGCCTGCGCGGGGCGATGCGGGAAGCCCGTGTCCTCGATCAGCACGCCGTCGCGGTCCAGGAAGGCAGCGGGTGTCATGGGCCGGGTTGTAGCCACGCGCGCGCGGCGGGACTAGACAGCGCCCATGGACACCCGCACCGCAACCGTCGCGCGCAGGACGGCCGAGACGGACATCACCGCGACGCTCAGCCTGGACGGCACCGGGGAGGCGCGGGTCGCCACCGGCATCGGCTTCCTGGACCACATGCTGCACGCCCTGGCCCGCCACGCCCTGCTGGACCTGGACCTCGCCGCGACGGGCGACCTGCACATCGACTTCCACCACACGACGGAGGATTGCGGCATCGTGCTGGGCCAGGCGCTGCACCGCGCGCTGGGCGACAAGCGCGGCATCCGCCGCTACGGCCACGCCATCCTGCCGATGGACGAGGCGCTGGCCGAGGCGGCGCTGGACATCTCCGGCCGGCCGTTCCTGGCCTGGAACGTATCCTTCCTGCGCCCCAAGATCGGCGAGATGGACACGGAGCTGTTCGAGGAGTTCTTCCGCGCGCTCGCCTTCAACGCCGGCATCACCCTGCACGTGACGCTGAAGGCCGGCACCAACGCGCACCACGTGGCCGAGGCCTGCTTCAAGGCCGTCGCCCGCGCCCTTCGCATGGCGCTGGAGCAGGACCCGCGGGCGCCGGGCGCCATCCCCTCCACCAAGGGGAGCCTGGAGGGGTGATGCGCGCCTGGACGCTCCACTTGCCGCCGCGCCCCGGCCCGCGCCCGCTGCTGCTGCGCGAGGGCTTCTCCGTGTGGGCTTTCCTGTTCGGGCCGCTGTGGCTCCTCTGGCACCGCTGCTGGCTGGCCGCGCTCGTCGTGCTGGCGGCCGAGGTGGCGCTGGCCTTCGTGCCCGGTGCGGGCGGCGTCGCGCTCACGCTCGCCGTGCAGCTGCTGCTGGGCTTCCACGGCCGCGACCTGCTGCGCTGGACGCGCGAGCGGCGCGGCTGGCGCCTCAGGCACGTCGTGCTGGCGGATGACGAGGAAGGCGCCCTGGCGCGGCTGTGGCATCGCGAGCCGGCGCTGCGGGAGGCCTGGCGGTGAGGCGCATCGCGCTGGTGGACCCCGGTTCGGGCAACCTCGCCTCCGTCCGCCGCGCCGTGGAGCGCGCGGCGGAGGGCGAGGTCCAGGTGGAGCTGACGCGCGAGGCGGAGACGCTGCGCCACGCGGACGCGATCATCCTGCCCGGCCAGGGCGCCTTCGCCGCATGCCGCGCCGCCTTGGACGCGCTGGACGGCATGGTGGCCGGGCTCTACGAGGCGGTCCGCGTGCGCGGCAAGCCGATGCTGGGCATCTGCGTCGGCATGCAGCTGCTGGCGCAGAAGGGGCTGGAGCATGGCGAGACGCCGGGCCTGGCCTGGATGCCCGGCGTGGTGGCCCCTATGGACCCCCGCGCGCCCGACGGCACCCCCCTGCCCCTGCCGCAGATGGGCTGGAACGCGCTGAGCATCCACCGGCCGCACCCCGTGCTGGCCGGCATCCGCGACGGCGACCACGCCTATTTCGTCCATTCCTACGCCTGGACCGGCGCGGAGCCCGGCGACGTGCTGGCCACCACGGACTACGGCGGGCCGGTGACGGCGGTGGTCGGCCACGGCACGGTGGTGGCGACGCAGTTCCACGCGGAGAAATCCGCCGCCCTCGGCCTCACCCTCCTGCGGAATTTCCTGCAATGGCGTCCGTGACGCACCGGCTGGAGGTCGAGCGCGCCGATTCGCTCGACCACCACGACATGGCGGCGCTGTGCGAGGCGACCAACGCCGCCATCGTGGAGGGCGGCGGCTTCGGCTGGGTGGAGGCGCAGAGCCGCACCGCCCTCGAACGCCACTTCCGCGGCGTGCTGCTGGTGCCCGAGCGCGAGCTCTACGTCGCGCGCCTGGATGGCGAGGTGGTGGGCAGCGCGCAGCTGGTCCGCCCCCCGCGCAACAACGAGGCGCAGGCGTTCAGCGCCACGCTGTCCCACGCCTTCATCGCCCCCTATGCCCGCGGCCACGGCCTGGCGCGCCTGCTGGTGCGCCGCGTGGAGGAGCGCGCGGCCGCCGCCGGCATCCGCGTCATCAACCTCGACGTGCGGGCTACGCAGGCCACCGCGATCACCCTGTTCGAGGGGCTGGGCTACACCCGCTGGGGCATCCACCCCGCCTATGCCCGGGTGAACGGCGCCACGATCGAGGGCTTCTTCTATTTTCGTCTGTTGGAGACGCCGCGGGGGCGCTCCACCGGGGCCGCCTTGGGACTGCACGAATGAGCTTCACCCTGTATCCGGCGATCGACCTCAAGGGCGGCCAGGTGGTGCGGCTCAAGCGCGGCGCGATGGACCAGGCGACGGTGTTCGGCGCCGACCCCGGCGCGCAGGCCGCCGCCTTCGCCGCGCAGGGCTTTCCCTGGCTGCACGTGGTGGACCTGGACGGCGCCTTCGCCGGCCAGCCCGCCAACGCCGCCGCCGTGCGCGGCATCCTGGCGGCGACGGCGGCCCCGGTGCAGCTGGGCGGCGGCATCCGCGACATGGCGACGGCCGAGGCCTGGATCGCGGCG
>JALHNW010000179.1 GCA_022843345.1 Rubritepida sp.
GCCCCGAAGACGCGCCCCTGCGCCACGCAGGCCGTCGTGACCCCCAGGGCGGCGATGCGCTGGAGCAGGATCTCGATGCGGATGATCCGCAGGGCGAGGTCGCCCTCGCTGGCCGCATCCAGGTCGGACAGGTCCAGCCCGGTGCAGAAGTTGCGCCCCTCGCCGCGCAGGATCACGAGGCGCGCGCCGGCCGCCAGCGCGGCGTCGAGCGCCGCGTGCAAGCCGTCCACCAGCGCGTCGCCCAGGGCGTTGCCACGCTCCGGGCGGGCCAGCGTCAGGGTCCAGGCGGGGCCGTCCGCGGTGGCCGCGACGGCGCTCAATCCAGGCTGATCCGCGCCTCGCGGGCGATCGCCTGCCAGCGGGCGGCGCTGGCGGCGACGTAGGCGTCGTTCTCCGCCCGCGGCACCGCCAGCGGCTCGACGAAGGCGTTGCGCAGGCGCGCGGCGGCCTCCGGCGTGCGGGTCCGCTCCAGCGCCTCCGACAGGCGGTCCACGATGGCCGCGGGGGTGCGCCGGGATACCGCCAGGTTGAACCAGACGCCCATGTCGTAGCCGGGCAGCCCCGCCTCCTGCATCGTCGGCACCTCGGGCAGCGAGGCGGGGCGGCGCGCCGTCGTCACCGCCAGGGCGCGGAAGGCGCCGGAGCGCACGTGGGCGGTGGAGGTCGCCGTGGTGTCGAAGCCCCAATCCACGTCCTTCGCCAGCAACGCCGCCACCAGCGGCGCGGAGCCGCGATAGGGCACGTGCGTCGCCTCCAGCCCCGCCATGCGCAGGAACAGCACCGCCGACATGTGCGAGGACGAACCGTTGCCGACCGAGCCGTAGGTGAGCGGCCGGCGCTTCGCCTCGGCGATGAAGCCCGCCATGTCGGTGGCCTGCACCCGGCCGGGGATGGCGGACAGCACGTTCGCCGCCTCGCCGATGGTGCCCAGCGAGGTGAAGTCGCGCAGCGCATCCACGCCCGAGGCGCCGTACAGCACCGGGTTGACCCCGAACAGCGCGGTGGTGCCGAGCATGATGGCGTGCCCGTCGGCCTCCGCCTGCGCCGCGGCCTGGACGCCGATGTTGCCGCCGGCGCCGGCACGGTTCTCCACCAGCACGGGCTGGCCGAGCTCGCGCCCCAGCGGTTCCGCCACCAGTCGCGCCACGATGTCGGTCACGCCGCCGGGCGGGTAGGTGACGATGATGCGCAGCGGGCGCTGCGGCTGCCAGGGCTGCTGCGCGAGCGCGGGTGCGGCGAGCAGCGCGCCAGGGGCCAGCAGCGCGGCGCGGCGGGTGATGGGCATGGGACGTCCTCGCTTCCTTGCCCCAAGCGGTAGCGCGGCGCCGCCTCCGGGGGAAGCGGCGCGTGCGCCGTGCTAGAACAGGCTGGCCGCCCCGCAGCGCCCGCAGATCGCGCGGATCTGCGCCAGCAGCGTCTCCGGCATGGGGATGCCCGCGGCCAGCCGCGCCTCGCGCTCCATCTCCTCCGGCTCGCCGGCCACCAGCACGGGCTGGGCGGGGTCGGCCGCCGGCATGGCGTGCAGGGCGTCCACGGTCGCGTCCAGCTCGTCCTCGAAGGCGCCGGGCGGGCGGAAGGCGGCGGGGTCCATCGCCAGGAAGAAGTGGCCGATGTTGTCCGGCTCGTCCGCGCCGCGCCTGTCGCGCTCGCGCAGCGGCGAGAAGGAGGCGCCGGTGAGCGTGGCGGCCAGAATCTGCGCCATCATCGCCAGGCCGTAGCCCTTGTGGCCGCCGCCCGCCGCGTCGCCGCCCAGCGGGGTCAGCCCGCCCTCGGGCCGGCGGAACAGCTGCTCCATGGCGGCGGCGGAATCGGTGACGGGGCGGCCCTGCCCGTCCACCACCCAGCCTTCGGGGATCGGCTTGCCGTTGAGCTCGTAGACCTTGACCTTGTTCGCCGCGACGGTCGTGGTCGCCATGTCCAGCACGAAGGGGCGGTTGCGGCGCGCGGGGGCGGCGAAGGCGATGGGGTTGGTGCCCAGCATCGGCGCGGCGCCGCCGGTCGGCACCAGCAGCACGCTGCGCGCGGAACTCGTCACCAGCCCCAGCAGCCCCTGCGTCGCCGCCCGCCGGGCGTACCAGCCGGCCGCCCCGAAATGATGCGAGTTGAAGACGCCCACCGCGCCGATGCCGTGCGCCCTCGCCTTCTCCATCGCCAGATCCATCGCAAAGGCGGCGACGGGGTGGCCCAGCCCGGCCCCGCCGTCCACCAGCGCGGTCACCCCGCCGTCGCGCACCACGCGGGGCCGCGCATCCAGCCGCACCTGCCCGGCATCGCGCATCCGCTCGTAGAGCATGAGCATGGAGATGCCGTGCGAATCCACGCCCATGAGGTCGGTGTCGGTCATCACCTCCGCGGTGGTGGCGGCGAGGTCCGCCGGCATCCCCCAGGCGTCGAGGATGGCGGCGACCTGCGCGCGCACCCTCTCCGCCGGGATCACTGCCACGGGGTGCGCGCCCAGATGGCGCGGTAGCGGGCGAGCTGCGCGGGCAGCAGCGCCTCCCATTGCGCGCCGCGCAGGAAGGCCATCGGCAGCTCCAGCTGGCGCGCCTTCTCCACCCATTCCGGCTTCGCCACGGCGCGGGCGATCGCGTCCTCCAGCCGGCGGGCGATCTCCTCGGGGATGCCGCGCGGGGCGGCCAGGCCGCGCTCGCTGGTCATCACCACGTCGAAGCCTTCCTCGCGGAAGGTGGGCACGTCGGGCATCAGCTCCCAGCGCGTCTCGCCCATCGCGGCGAGCGCGCGCATCGGCGGGTTGTCGGTGGACAGCATGCCGATCTCGCCCAGGTTCAGCCCGGCCACGTCGATCTGCTTGCCCAGCAGCGCGTTGCGCACCGGCCCGGCGCCGGCGAAGGGCGCGTGGATGAACTCGGTGCCCGAGGCGGCCTCCAGCAGCGTCAGCCCCAGGTGGTCGTCGGTGCCGACGCCAGAGGAGGCGACGCTGATCACGCCGGGCCGGCGCTTCGCATCCGCCACCAGGTCGCGCAGCGTGCGCCAGGGGGCGTCGCGATGCACGACGAAGGCGGAGGGGTCGTCCACCAGCCGCGCCAGCAGCCGGATCTGCGCCGTGTCGTAGCGCACGCGCCGCTGCACGCCGAGCGAGAGGTAGCCCGGCGTGTTGATGGTCCCCAGCGTGAAGCCGTCCGGCCGGGCGCCCTGCAAGGCGACGTAGGCGGTCTCGCCCCCCGCGCCGGGGCGGTTCACCACGACGAAGTTCGCCCCTGGCAGCTCGGCCGCGAGGAAGGGGGCCAGCGCGCGGACCATGACGTCGGTGCCGCCGCCGGGGGCGAAGCCCACGACGACCTCGATCGGGCGGCCGGCGGGCCAGGCGGGTTGCGCCAGGGCGGGGGCGGCGGGCAGGGCGGCGGCGGCCGCCAGCAGGGTGCGGCGGCGCATCACACGCCCTCGCAGCCGAGGCGGCGCAGCGCCTCGTCCACCCAGGCGGCGGAGTGGGTGCCGGCCTCGATGGCGGCTATCTGCCTCTGTTCGGCTTCCTGCTTGGCCTCGGTGGCCTTCAGCACGGCGTCCACGGCGTCGAAGGGCACGCAGAGCAGGCCGTCCTCGTCGCCGATCACCAGGTCGCCCGGCTCGATCACCATGCCGTCGAGGGCGATGGGCACGTTGATCTCGCCCGGGCCGTCCTTGTAGGGGCCGCGATGGGTGACGCCAGCGGCGTAGACCGGGAAGGACTGCCCCGCGATGGCGGCGCTGTCGCGGATTGCGCCGTTGATGACGATGCCCGCCAATCCCCGCTTCACCATCTGCGCCAGCATCAGCTCGCCGATGATGGCGTTCGTCAGGTCGCCGCCCGCATCCACCACGATCACGTCGCCGGGCTGCGCCAGGCCGAGCGCCTTGTGGACCATGAGGTTGTCGCCGGGGCGCGACTTCACGGTGAAGGCGGGGCCGGCCAGCACGCCCCCCTGGTGCATCGGGCGCAGCCGCGGCCCGCCGGCCGTCAGGCGCGCCATGCTGTCGCTGATGTTGGCGACGGGCAGCGCCTTGAAGCGCGCCACGACCTCGGGCGGCACCGCGCGGGCGCGGGGGAGGATGCGGAAGCCGGTGGGCATGGGCGTGTCCTTTCGTTCGTCAGGCGCCAGGGACGCCCTGCGCCTCGACGTAGAGGGCATAGACGGACTGGCTGGCGGTCATGAAGAGGCGGTTGCGCCTGCGACCGCCGAAGCACAGGTTGGCGCATCGCTCGGGAAGCAGGATGCGGCCGATCAGGGTGCCGTCGGGCGCGAAGACGGCGACGCCATCCTGCCCCGCCCCGCCCGAGAATCCAGCCCAGACATTGCCCTGGGTGTCGCAGCGAATGCCGTCGGCATGGCCAGGATGGGCATCGAAGAACAGGCGGCCGTTGCGCGGCATGCCGTCCACCATGTCGTAGGCGCGCGTGACCTTGGCGCCCGGGTTGGGCGTGTCCACCACGTAGAGCAGGCGTTCGTCGGGCGAGAAGCACAGCCCGTTGGGGCGCGCCATGTCGTCCACCGCCACGGCCAGCGCGCCGGTGGCGGGGTCCAGCCGATAGACGCGGAAGGGCATTTCCTGCGGGGCCTTCTCGCCCAGGTAGTTGCCGCGGATGCCGGCGCCGTTGTCGCTGAACCAGATGGTGCCGTCGCGCCACCACCACGTCGTTCGGGCCGGTCAGCCGCGTGCCCTCGAAGGCATCGGCCAGGACCGTGACGGTGCCGTCATGCTCGGTGCGCGTGAGCGTCCGGCTGCCGAGGTTGGCCGAGATGAGCCGCCCCTGCCGGTCCCGCGTGTTGCCGTCCGTGTGGCCGGCGGGCCGGCGCAGCGGGGCGACGGCGCCCGTCTCCTCGTCCCAGCGCAGCAGCGCGTCGCTGGGGATGTCGGCGAAGATGAGGCCGCGCGTGTCGCCGAACCAGACCGGCCCCTCGGTGAAGCGGAAGCCGGTGGCGATGCGCTCGATCGCGGCGAGCGGCGTGACCAGCGCGGCGAAGCGCGGGTCCAGCACCACCACGTCCGGGTCGGGATAACGGACGGGATGGCCCGGCTGCCAGCGGTCGCCCATCGCTTCAGCCCCGCGCGAAGCTGCCGGCGGCGGCCACGCGGCCCCTGCGCTCGGTGTCGGCGCGCAGGAGGGCGGCGAAGGCCTCGCGGCCCATGTCGGCGGGTTCCAGCCCCTG
>JALHNW010000180.1 GCA_022843345.1 Rubritepida sp.
CGCGCCCGCCGGCCGGCAGGGCCAGGGAGACGCCGCGCAGCACCGGGGCGCCGGCGATGTCCACGGTGGCGGAATGCAGCTCAAGCATGGCGGGCGATCCCGATGACGTCGCGCTGCACCGCCGGGTCGGCCAGCACCTCGGCGGGCGGGCCCAGCGCGGCGATGCGCCCCTGCGACCACACGGCCACGCGGTCGGCGAAGCGCTCCACCACGTCCATGTCGTGCTCCACGAACACCGCCGTCACGCCGGCCTGGCGCAGCACGCGCACCAGCGTCTCGACCACCGCCATCTTCTCGGAGGCCGCGACGCCGCTGGTCGGCTCGTCCATCAGCAGCAGGCGGGGCTTGAGCGCCACGGCCATGGCGATGTCGGCCAGCTTGCGCGTGCCCTCATTCAGCGCGTCCGCCCGCTGGCGGGCGACGGGGAGCAGGCCGAAGCGCTCCAGGAGCTCCGCGCCCTCCTCGCGCCAGGCGGGACGCAGCAGGGGCGCGAGGGGGGAGAAGATGCCGGCGCGCGAGGCGATGGCGAGCGCGATGTTCTGCTCCACCGTGTGCTCGGAGAAGAGCTGCGGCAGCTGGAAGGAGCGAGCGATGCCGCGGCGCACGATCTCGCGCGGGGGGCGGCCGGTGATCTCGGCGCCATCGTAGGTGATGGTGCCGGCCTGCGGGCGCAGGTAGCCGGTGGCCATGTTGATGAAGGTGGTCTTGCCGGCGCCGTTCGGGCCGATGATGGCCAGGAACTCGCCCGCCATCACCGACAGGTCTATGCCGTCGGCCGCCTTCACGCCGCCGAAGGCCAGGCGCAGGCCGCGCGCGTCCAGCAGCGCGCTCACGCCCCCGCCCCCTTGCCGGCGCGGGCCGAGAGCAGGCCCCAGATGCCGCCGCGCGCGAAGAGGATCACCAGCAGCAGCACCGCGCCCAGGATCATCTGCCACATGTCGGCCACCGTAGCGGCGGCGTAGACGCGCACCAGCTCGTAGGCGATGGCGCCCAGGAACGGCCCCAGCACGCCCCCGGCCCCGCCCAGGATGGCGATGAACACCAGCTCGCCCGAGGCGGTCCAGTAGGACAGCAACGGCGTGACGTGGCGCGTCGTCATGGCGACCAGCGCGCCCGCGCAGCCGGCCATCATGGCGGACAGGATGTAAGCCGAGAGCAGCACGCGCCGCGGCGAGACGCCCATGAACTCCAGCCGCGTCTCGCGCGTCTTGATCGCGCCCAGCGCCTCGCCCATCGGCGAGAGGAGGTAGGCGCGCGCGAAGGCGCCGAAGGCCAGCGCCAGCACCAGCGCGGTGGCGAAGACCGTCCATTCGAAGGTCACGCGGTCCAGCGTCATGCCGGCCGCCGTGAGCGGGGGCACGCGGATGCCGTCGGTGCCCTTGGTGAGGTGGTAGAACTTCTCCAGCATCGAGTAGAAGACCATGCTGAGGGCGAGGTTCAGCATGCCGAAGAAGATCTCGCGGTAGCGCGACACGAAGAGGCCGATCAGCGCGCCCGCCAGCGTGGCGACCAGGGCGGCGGCCGGCAGCAGCAGCGCCGCGTCGGGGATGGAGGGTGCGAGGAAGGCCACGGAATAGGCGCCGATCGCCACGTAGAGCGCGTGGCCGAAGCTGACCTGCCCCGCGCGCAGCAGCAGCAGGATGCCCAGCACGGCGATGCCCTTGGCCAGCGCGATGGTCAGCACGAACTTCATCCAGGGCGTGGAGAGTGCCGCCAGCACCAGCAGGGCGGCGACCAGCAGGCCCAGCAGGGCCTCCATCCGGGGCAGGGTCATATGCGCCGCGTCTCCACCACGCCGAACAGCCCCTGCGGGCGGACCAGCAGCACCAGCACCATGATCATGTAGGGCACCACCACCTCCAGCTCGGGCGCGAAGGTGACGGCGACGGAACGGCCGATGCCGATCATCAGCGCGGTGAGCGCCGCGCCCTCGATCTGGCCCAGCCCCGCGGTGGCGACGACGGCGAAGGACAGCACGATGGTGGAGGCCCCGATGCCCGGCACCAGCGAGGTGGTGGGCGCCGACAGTGCGCCGCCCAGCGCCGCCAGCATCGCGCCGAAGGTGAAGGTCAGCAGGAAGACGCGGCGCGCGTCGATGCCCATGGCGGTCGCCGCCTCGCGGTCCGTCGTCACGGCGACGATGACGCGGCCGGTGAGGGTGCGGCGCAGGAACAGCGCCAGCCCCGCGAGCGTGGCCACGGCGACGAGGGGCAGCAGGATCACCTGGTAGGTGTTGTAGGGGATGACGTCGGCGCCGAAGGGCACGTCCACCGTGCCGAGCAGGGAGACGGGCGTGCTGAAGGACACCGGCTGCACGCCCCAGATGAGCTTCTGCGCGTCCTCCAGGATCATGAACAGCGCGAAGGTGACGAGGAGCTGGAGCACCGGCTCCTCGTCGTAGATGCGGCGCAGCAGCAGCCGCTCGACCAGCGGCCCCAGCACGAGGCCCACCAGGATCGCGGCCAGCAGCAGCGCGGGCAGCGAGGCCCAGGCCGGCAGCCCGGCGGAGGCCGCGAAGACGCCCACGGAGGCGGCGGCGTAGGCGCCGATGGCGAACAGGCTGCCATGCGCCACGTTCAGCACCCGCAGCACCCCGAAGACGAGGTTCAGCCCCACCGCCACCATGAAGATGAGCGCGGCACTCGCGATGCCGTCCAGCAGCGCGAGGCCGAGCAGCGGGCCGTTGTCCTGGAACCAGCCCCCCATCAGCCGGCGCGGATCGCGTCGGGCACGCGGGCCAGGATCTCGGGCGTCAGGGTCCGCAGCCAGGCGACGCTGTTCTGGCCGACCGGGGTGGTCACCAGCTCGGGCGGGAAGATCACCATGTTGTCCAGCACCGGGAAGGGGAAGCGGTCGGTGTGGGCGGTGGTGCCGATCAGCTGCGGCTCCAGCCCCTGCCCGTCCTCGCGGATCCGCATGCGCGCGGTGGGGCTGTCGAACTCCAGCCCGTTGAAGGCGGCTGCGAGCTGGGCGTCGGACGGCCAGGCCGCACCGCCTTGCAAGGCGCGCGCGTAGGCGGCGCGCAGGGCGCTGAAGGCCTGCGCCATGTGGTAGGCGGGGTAGATCGGGTAGGCGTTGGTGCGCCGGCGGAAGCCCTCGACGAAGCGTTGCAGCGCCTGCGGGTTGGCCGGGCGCGGGTGCTGGTGCCAGTGGTCGCCGCGCGAGCCCACGATGTGCCCGGCCGGCAGGGTGCGGCCCACGCGCTCCAGCGAGGATTCGGCCAGCGGCAGCACGAAGGTCGAGCGTTCGAACAGTCGGCGCTCGTTCGCCTGGCGGATGAAGGTGTCCAGCTCCCCGCCCCAGGAGGTGGAAAGGATGACGTCGGGCCGCAGCGCCAGCAGCCGCGTCACCTCGGCCGAGAAGTCGGTGGCGCCGAAGCGGGGGAACAGCTCCGCCACCACGCGCGTGCCGGGCTTGAGCACGTCCATCGCGGTCTTCCAGATTTCCCACGAATCGCGGCCCCAGGCGTAGTCCTGGTTGAGCACGGCGATGGTGCGGAAGTCGGGCCTGGTCTTCATGAGGTAGAGCAGGGGCGCCAGGATCTCGGGCGTCGCGTTGGCCTGGGTGCGGAAGGCGTACTGGTAGCGCCGCTCCTCGAAGATGCGCTGGGTGCCGCAGTCCCACAGCAGCGTCACCTTGCGGAGTTCCTCGGCCAGCGGCGTGCAGGCGAGGCAGGAGCCCGACGAGATGGAGGCGAACATCACGTCCACACGCTCGTTCTGCACCAGGCGGCGGAACTCGCCCACCAGGTGGTCGATGCCCGGGGCCTCGTCCACGAAGAACAGGCGTATGGGGACGCCGCCGATGCCGCCCTCGCGGTTGATCTCCTCGGCCAGCATCTCGGCCGCCTGGCGGCCGGGGACGCCGAAGACGGAGGCGGGGCCGGACAGGAAGGTGGTGACGCCGATCCGCAGCTCGGTGGGGCGCTGCGCGGGCGCCTGGGCGGACAGCGTGCCGGGCAGGACCACCGAGCCGAAGCCGGCGGCCAGCATCTGCCGGCGGGATGGCGAAAGGGCGTGCGTCATGGGCGTCTCCTCCTGGGGTCCCGGTTGGCCCGGGTTGGGATTCGCCGGCGGAGGATGCGCACCCGCCGCCGGATGCGCGGCATCGTTGCGCGATTGCGGCGCGCGGTCCATGCCGGGGATGCGGTTTTCGGAGGGGGCGTGGTGGGCGCTACAGGGATTGAACCTGTGACCCCTTCCGTGTCAGGGAAGTGCTCTCCCGCTGAGCTAAGCGCCCGGGAGCGCGCCGTTTAGCCGCATCGGGCGGGGCGCGCAAGACGGGGTCCCGCCATGACGGACAGCATCGCCCGCGGCCTGGCACGCAGCCTGGACCGCGCCTCCTACGAAGGCTACCGCCTGGGATACGAGGCGGCGCGGGATGAGGCCGCGATCCTGCTGGAACGCCGCGGCGAGGCCGCGCTCGCCGCCATGATCCGCGCCATGCGCCCCCTGCCCGACCGCGGGGCGCGGCAATGAGCCTGGAGGGCATGCGCGAATGCCCGCATTGCGGGGAGCCGACGATGGCGAACCGCCTCAGCGACGGGCGGGTGGTGTGCTCGTGCCCCGCGATGCGCCCGCTAGGACCAGCCGCGCCGCCAGCCCCAGCCCCGCCGCGCCGGCCATGACCAGGCCCATCGGCCAGGCGGTGCCGTCGTGCAGGGCGGCCAGCAGCGCGCCGGCCAGCGCGCCGAGCGTGAACTGCATGGAGCCCAGCAGCGCCGATGCCGTGCCGGCCAGCGCCGGGAAGGGCTGCATGGACAGCACGCCGGCCATCGGCAGCACCAGCCCCATCAGCGCCACGTAGAGCCAGATGACGCCGTAGAGGAGCGGCAGCGGCGCGGCCGAGGACAGCAGGACCGCCAGCGCCACGGCAGCGATGGCGCAGAGCGCGCGGGTCAGCAGCGCCTCGCGCCCCCAGGCATCGGCCAGCCGGCCGGCGAGCTGGGAGGCGGCGATGATGCCCACCGCCGCGCCGCCGAACAGCCAGCCATACTGCGCGGGCGCCACCCCGTGCAGCTCGATGAACACGAAGGGCGAGCCCGCGATGTAGGCGAACATCGCCGCGATGGCGCAGGCCCCGGGCAGGGCGGCGCGCAGGAAGCGCGCGTCGCCCAGCAGCCGCGCCGCGCCCCGCAGC
>JALHNW010000181.1 GCA_022843345.1 Rubritepida sp.
GCCGCGGGCGCGCAGCAGGGCGGCGCCTTCCTCGCGCAGGGCGGCCGGGCCCGGCAGGCGGGCGCGCAGCCCGTCGAAGCGGGACAGGAAGCCGGCGGCGCCGGGGGAAAGCGCGTTCATGCCGCGCTGGCCCCGTAGCCCTGCGCCTCCAGCTCCAGCGCCAGCTCCTTGCCGCCGGAACGGACGATGCGCCCGCCCATCAGCACGTGCACGCGGTCCGGCACGATGTAGGTCAGCAGGCGCTGGTAGTGGGTGATGACGAGGGCCGAGAAATCCGGCCCGCGCAGCGCGTTCACGCCGTCCGACACGATGCGCAGCGCGTCGATGTCCAGCCCGGAATCCGTCTCGTCCAGGATGGCGAGCGACGGGTTGAGGAGCGCCATCTGCAGCACCTCGTTGCGCTTCTTCTCGCCGCCGGAGAAGCCCACGTTGACGTTGCGCTTGAGCATCTCGTCGCTCATCTGCAGCGCCTTCAGCTTCTCGCGCGCCAGCTTCAGGAAGGCCATGGCGTCCACCTCCTTCTCGCCGCGCGCGCGCTTCTGCGCGTTCAGCGCGGTGCGCAGGAAGTTGGCGTTGCCCACGCCCGGCAGCTCCACCGGATACTGGAAGGCGAGGAAGACGCCCGATGCCGCGCGCTCCTCCGGCTCCATCGCCAGCAGGTCCTGCCCGTTGAAGGTGACGGAGCCGCCGGTGATCTCGTAGCCCTCGCGCCCCGACAGCACGTAGGACAGCGTGCTCTTGCCCGAGCCGTTGGGGCCCATGATGGCGTGGACCTCGCCCTGCGGCAGCTCCAGGTCGATCCCGCGCAGGATCTGCTTGCCCTCGACCTCGGCGGTCAGCCCTTCGATGCGCAGCATCAACCCACACTCCCCTCAAGCGAAATGGCCAGCAGCTTCTGCGCCTCGACCGCGAACTCCATCGGCAGCTCCTTCAGCACCTCGCGGCAGAAGCCGTTGACGATCAGGCCCACCGCCTCCTCCTCGTTCAGGCCGCGCGCGCGGCAGTAGAAGAGCTGGTCCTCGGCGATGCGGCTGGTCGTCGCCTCGTGCTCGACCTTGGCGGTGGCGCAGCGGTTCTCGATGTAGGGCACGGTGTGCGCGCCGCACTGGTCGCCGATCAGCAGGCTGTCGCACTGGGTGAAGTTGCGCGCGCCATGCGCCTTGGCGCCGATCTTCACCAGGCCGCGATAGGTGTTCTGCCCGCGCCCGGCGCTGATGCCCTTGGACACGATGGTGGACTTCGTGTTCCGGCCGATGTGGAACATCTTGGTGCCGGTGTCGGCCTGCTGGAAGTTGTTGGTGATGGCGACCGAGTAGAACTCGCCCACCGAATCATCGCCCTGCAGGATGCAGGAGGGATACTTCCAGGTGACGGCCGAGCCCGTCTCCACCTGCGTCCAGGAAATCTTGGAGCGCGCGCCGCGGCAGGCGCCGCGCTTGGTGACGAAGTTGAAGATGCCGCCCTTGCCCTCGGCGTCGCCGGGGTACCAGTTCTGCACGGTGGAATACTTGATCGTGGCGTCGTCCATCGCCACCAGCTCCACCACCGCGGCGTGCAGCTGGTTCTCGTCGCGCTGCGGCGCCGTGCAGCCTTCCAGGTAGGAGACGTGGCTGCCCTCGTCGGCGATGATCAGCGTGCGCTCGAACTGGCCCGTGCTCTTGGCGTTGATGCGGAAATAGGTGCTCAGCTCCATCGGGCAGCGCACGCCCTTGGGGATGTACACGAAGGAGCCGTCGGTGAAGACGGCGCTGTTCAGGCAGGCGAAGAAGTTGTCGCCCTGCGGCACGACGGAGCCGAGGTACTGGCGCACCAGCTCGGGGTGGTCATGCACCGCCTCGCTGATCGAGCAGAAGATGATGCCCTTCTTCGCCAGCTCGCCCCGGAAGGTGGTGGCGACGCTCACGCTGTCGAACACCGCGTCCACGGCCACCGGCATGCGCCCGGAATCGGACGGGCTGTCGCCCGCGCCCTCGACGCCGGCGAGGATCGCCTGCTCCTTCAGCGGGATGCCGAGCTTGGCGTAGGTGCGCAGCAGCTCCGGGTCCACCTCGTCCAGCGACTTGGGGCCGACCTTCTTCACCGGGGCCGCGTAGTAGTACAGGTCCTGGTAGTCGATGCGCGGGTAGTTGACGGCCGCCCAGTCGGGCTCCTCCATCTTCTTCCACATCGCGAAGGCCTTCAGCCGCCAGTCGAGCAGCCATTGCGGCTCGCCCTTCTTGGCGCTGATGAAGCGCACGATGTCCTCGTTCAGCCCCTTGGGGGCGAACTCCATTTCGATGTCGGTCTCGAACCCCCACTTGTAGCCGCCTTCCTGGGCGGCCTGGACGGTCTCGATGGTTTCGGCGACGGCAGGCATCCTGTGCTCCTACTCGGCGGCGAGGCGGATCTGCGCCTCGGGAATGAAGGCGACCGGCGGCGGGGCCGCGAGGTCGGCGATGGTGATGCCCGACAGGGCGTTGCGGATGGCGGCGTTCACCGGGTCCCACCGGCCGCGCATGCCGCAGCTCCCGCCGGTGTCGCAACAGCCCGTCGCGCCATCCACGCAGGCGGTCAGCGCGATCGGGCCGTCGAAGGCGGTGACGACCTCGGTCAACGAAATGTCGGCCAGCGGGCGGGCGAGGACGTAGCCGCCGCGGGCGCCGCGCAGCCCGACGACCAGGCCGCTGCCGGACAGGATCTTCAGCACCTTGGCCACCGTGGGCTCGGCCAGGCCGGTGCGGCCGGCGAGGTCCGGCGCGCTCTGCCGCGCCTCGGGCGCCGTGCCCATGCGGGCCAGCACGACCACCGCGTAGTCCGTCAGGCGCGAGAGCTTGAGCACGGGGGTTCTCCTCTGCCACCCTAAATAGGACCCCTGCCGTCCTCTTTCCAGGGGGTCAGGCGAGGTTCGCTCATGTGCCGGTTGCATGGCACCGCCGCGGGGGCCACCGTGCGGCGAATTCCGGCCAGGGGGCGCGCATGCCGCTGATTCGCACGAAGGATGGGGTGGACCTGCACTACGAGGAGGCGGGGCAGGGCCGGCCGCTGGTCTTCGTTCACGAATTCGCCGGCGACGCCTCCTCCTGGGAGCCGCAGATGCGCTTCTTCGCCCGGCGCTTCCGCTGCGTCGCCTTCAACGCCCGCGGCTACCCGCCCTCCTCCGTGCCCGGCGCCTACAGCCAGGAGCTGGCGCGCGACGACCTCATCGCCGTGATCGAGGGGCTGGACCTGGCGCCGGCGCACGTCGTCGGCCTGTCCATGGGCGCCTTCGCCACCCTGCACCTGGGGCTGCGCTCGCCGCACCTGGCGCGGTCCCTCACCGTGGCGGGCGTGGGCTACGGCGCGCAGCCGGAGGCGCGGGAGCGGTTCCGTGCGGAGCTGGACGCCACCGTGGCGCTGCTGCGCGCCGAGGGGGTCGGCGCCTTTGCCGCGCGCTACGCCGCCGGCCCGTCGCGGCTGGTGTTCCGCGACAAGGACCCGCGCGGCTACGCCGAGTTCGCCGCCAACCTCGCCACCCATTCCGCGGAGGGCAGCGCGGGCACCATGCTGGGGGTGCAGCGCGAGCGGCCTTCCCTCTACGACCTCGCGGCCGGGTTCCGGCGCCTCACCCTGCCCACCATGCTGGTCGCGGGCGACGAGGACGAGGCGTCGCTGGACGCCACGCTCTGGCTGAAGCGCACCATCCCGACCAGCGGGCTGGCGGTGTTCCCGCGCGCCGGCCACACGCTGAACCTGGAGGAGCCGGAGCTGTTCAACCGCACGCTGCTGGACTTCCTCACGGCGGTGGATGGCGGCGCCTGGATGCCGCGCGCGGCGCCGCCCGAGGCCGGCATCATCGCCTGACGGCCGGGGGCCGACAGGCGAGTTTTTGTTGTGCCCTCAGACGCCGGGCGCCGCCTCCGGCAGCTTGGCTTCGCCGCGCCACGGGTGCGCCGGTAGCACGGTTCGTCTGGCGGCGGGCCGCGCCGTGCGCGACCGAGCCACGCCCTCAGGCGAAGGTCAGCCCCACCTTGCCCAGCCCCTCGAACGCCACCTCCACCGCGCAGGGGCCGTCCAGCCAGATCGGCGGCGTCACGCTGCCCAGCCACACCACCTGCCCGGCGCGCAACCCGCCGAACTCCCGCGCCGCGGGCGACTTCGCCAGCCAGCGCAGCGCCTCCAGCGGGTGCCCCAGCAGGTCGCGCCCGAAGCCGCTGCCCTTCACGACGCCATCCACCCGCAGCTCGCCGCGGATCGCCGCCAGGTCCACGCCGCGCCAGCCCGCCGGCGCCTCGCCCAGCACGCCCGCGGCGTGGAAGACGCAATCCGCCACCAGCGTCGGCGTGCCCAGCTCGCCCAGGTCGCCGTAGCGCTTCTCCACCACCTCGATGGCGGGGAAGACCGCGGCCAGGTCATCCACCCCGGCATCGGCGCCGAAGGGGATGTCGCGCGCCAGCCGCACGCCCACCTCGCACTCCACGCCCGGGTGCAGGAAGTCGGCGAAGCGCAGCACCGTGCCGTCCGCGTGGGGCGACGAGGCGGGCACGAAGCCGGCCGCCGGCCCGGACAGGCCCAGGTAGTCCTGCATCTGCTTCGTCGTGGCGCCGATCTTGAAGCCGAAGGGCGGGATGGCGCCGGTGCGCTCCGCCACGGTGCGCTGCGCGGCGTAGCCGGCATCGAGGTCCGCAGGCGCGGCGGCCCCCAGCGGCGCCAGCACGCGCTTGGCGCGGCGTGCCTCCAGGATCAGGTCGGCGGCGTCCATCATTCCCTCCCCAGTTCGTAGAGCGCCACGGCGGCGGCCGCCGAGACGTTCAGGCTTTCCATCGTGGCGCGGATCGGCAGGCGCACCAGCTCGTCGCAGGCCTCGCGGGTCAGGCGGCGCATGCCCTCGCCCTCGGCGCCCAGCACCAGGGCAACGCGCCGGCCGCCCAGGCCGGATTGCGCCAACGTCACCGGCCCCGCCGCTTCCAGTCCCACCACCCACAGGCCGGCCTGCTTCAGCGCCTCGATGGCGCGGGCCAGGTTCACCTCGCGCAGCACCGGCACCAGCTCCAGCGCACCCGATGCGGCGCGGGCCAGGGCGGCGCTCTCGTCGGGTGCGTGGCGGTCCTGCATCACCACGGCCGCCGCGCCGAAGGCCGCGGCCGAGCGCAGGATGGCGCCGACGTTGCGCGGGTCGGTCAC
>JALHNW010000182.1 GCA_022843345.1 Rubritepida sp.
CCACGCCGTCATCCTCGCGCAGCGCCCCGAACAGCGCGCGCGCGTCGGCGTAGCCGCGGTGCGGCGCCTCCGCGAAGGGCAGGTGGATGGCCTCCGCCCCCAGCGCGGCGCAGGCTGCCAGGTCCTCGGCGCGGCGCAGGGCCATGTAGTCGGCCTCGTCCGGCAGGCCCTTGTCGCGCTGGCATTCCAGCGCGAAGCCCGTTGGGTGCGGCACGCTGGCGGTGAAGGCGGTCGCCACCACCACCCGCCAGCCGCGCGCCGCCAGCAGCGCCAAGGTGCCGCCGCAGGAGAAGGCGGCGTCGTCCAGGTGCGGCGAAAGGGCGAGGGCGATCACAGCAGGTGGGGCGCCGCAATGAAGCGGCAGGACGGGTCGTGCGGCAAGGCGGGGTCCACTGGCGCGCGGCGCGGGGCAGCGACGACGCGCGCGTAGCTGTCCATGATCTGCCGGCCCACCGCACTCCAGGAATAGGTGGCGCGGCATTCGGCCAGCGCGGCCTCCGCCAGGCGCGTCCGCAGCGCGCCGTCCTCGATGATCCGTCGCAGCGCCGCGGCCAGGGCGGGCACGTCGCCCGGCTCCACCAGCAGGCCGTTCTCGCCGTCGCGCAGGCAGTCCATCACGCCGACGGCGCGGCAGGACACGCAGGGCAGCCCGCTCGCCATCGCCTCCAGGATGGTGTTGGAGAAGCCCTCCGCATGGGTGGGCGAGACGAAGACGTCGCCCATGGCGTAGACCGCCGGCGCGTCGTCGTAGCTGGCGTAGCCGGAAAAGCGCACGTCGAGCCCCAGCTCCCCCGCCAGCGCCTGCGAGGCCGCGAGGTCCGGCCCGATGCCCGAATAGGTCGCGGCGAAGGGCACGCCCTGCGCGCGCAGGATGGCCAAGGCGTGCAGCAGGTCCAGCGCGCCTTTCCGCCGGTCCACCCGGCCGTGGTACAGCAGCCGCACCGGCTCCGCCGCCGCGCCGGGCGGCTGGCGGGGCGTGAAGCGCGCCACGTCCACCGCGCCGGGGACGATGGTGAACAGGCCGCGCGGCACGCCCAGGCGCTCCACCACCTCGGCCGCGAAGCTCTCGCAGCCGATCAGCACTTCGTCCGCGCCGTGCAGCACGCGCTCCATCGCCACGCGGTGGGTGGCGCAGCAGGAGCCGACCCAGTGCCCGTCCCCGCCCTGGATGGACACCACCACGGGCACGCCGATCTCGCGCGCCGCCAGCAGCGCGGCCCAGCCATTGGGGTAGCCGTATTGCGCGTGCAGCACGTCGAAGGGCGCGCGGGCGTGCTCGGCCAGGATGGCGTCGCGCATCGCCGCCACGTCCAGGGCGAAGTCGGCGCCGCCCGGCATCTCCTCGCCGTGGGATCGCAGGCCGATGACGCGCACGCCCGGCACCGCGGGCGGCGGGCCGCCGCCGTAGATGCCGGTGCCCGCCGCGTCGCCGCGGTACTGGCTCACCATCGTCACGTCGTGGCCCGCCGCCACCAGCTCGCCCAGCAGGTTCAGCGCGTAGACGCTCATGCCCGAGATGGCGGGGAAGAAGCGGCGCGAGCAGAACAGCACGCGCATCACGCCGCCTCCCGGCAGGCGCGCAGCCAGCGCAGCGCCTCGGGCACCATGCGGTCGGCCCGGTGGCTCTCGCGCGACAGCTCCACGCAGACCAGCTTGCGGAAGCCGATCGCCTCCAGCGCGTCCAGGCAACCGGGGATGTCCATCTCGCCCTCGCCGAAGGGCAGGTGGACGTGCTCGCCCCGGCGCATGTCCTCGATGGCCACGGTGGCGACGTGCGGGGCGAACTCGGCGACGGCGGCCGCCGGCTCGCGCTCGCCCGTCACCAGGCAGTGGCCGAGGTCGAGGGCGAGCTTCAGCTCGGGCAGGGCCGCGTGCAGCAGCACCCAGTCGTCCAGCGTCTCCACCAGCATGCCGGGCTCGGGCTCCAGCGCGGCGGGGATGCCGCGGGCATGGGCGTGGTCGAGCACCCGGCCCACGCCCTCGACCAGCCATTCGCCGGCCTCGCCGCGGTCCACGCCCGGCTGCGGCACGCCGGCCCAGAGGGACATGGCCTCCGCGCCCAGCAGGTTGCCGATGTCCACCGCGCGGCGCAGGAATTCCACGCGGCGCGCGCGGCCCTCGGCGCTGGGCGAGAGCAACGTCGGCTCGTGCTTGGCGCGGGGGTCGAGCAGGAAGCGCGCCCCCGTCTCGATCACGCAGCCCAGGCCGTGGGCGTGCAGGCTGCGGCCCAGCGCCTCGGCGCGTCCCACCCAGCCTTCCGCCATGGGGTCCAGGTGGTGGTGGTCGAGCGTGAGCGCGACGCCGGCATAGCCCGCATCGGCGATGAGGCCCACCGCGTCCTCCAGCCGGTGGTTGGCCGCGCCGTTGGTGTTGAAGGCGAAGCGCAGCATCAGGCCGCCGCCCGCTGGCGGGCGAGCAACAGCTGGGCCGAGAAGGGCCCGCTCTCGCGGTACAGCGGGAACAGGGGCGCCACCAGCCGCTCCGCCGCCGGGGCGTCCCACCAGGCGGGGCCGCCGGCACGCGCCTCGTCCTCCGGGCGCAGGCGCACGCGCAAGGCACCCGGGGCCGGGGCGTCCAGCAGCAGGGGGTCGCGCCGCGCGCGCAGGCGCCGCACGCCGCGCCAGCCCAGCCGGCCGTAGCTCATCGTCTCGCATTCCAGGCCCGGCACGATGGCCTTCACCACGCGCACCGCGGCACCCGGGGGCGAGCAATCCACCCAGATCACCTCCAGCCCCTCGGCGGCCAGCGCGCGCACCAGCCAGCCCAGCCGCGCGCCGCTGTCGGCGGAAAGCGCCGGGCCGGCATCGGGGAGGGCGGAGAAGGGCACCTCGCGCGCCACGCGGAACACGCTGCCCGACAGGCGGCGGCGCAGCTCGGCGGCGTCCTGCGCCAGCCATTCGGCCATGGCCTGCACCGGGCGCGGCTCCTGCTCCTCGGCGAGCGCGGTGGCCATCTGGCGCTCCACCATCCAGTCTGGCATCACGCGGCGCACCGCCTCGATCGGGCCGTGGGTGGAGGATTTGCGCGCGCGCGAGCCGCAGAACTCCAGCAGCGCCTTGCGGAGCGAGCGCGCGCGGTCCGGGTGCGCCGCCTCGCCGCAGGCGGTGAGCTGAAGCGAGATGGCGGCCTGCGGGTCGTCGCCCACCACGTAGAGGTTGGGGATGCCGAAATCGTCGGCCGCCAGCTTCACGGTGACGCCGATGCCCATGCCGCGCAGCCGCTCAAGCAGGGCCGCCACCGGGGCCTCCTCCACCGCGTCCAGCGCCACGCCCACGCCCTGGTCCAGCGCGCGGTAGCTGACGGAGTTGCCGTCGCGCTGGAGCAGCTCCATCAACCCGTGCGCCAGGGCGTGCGGGAGGTCGAAGCCCGCGCCAAGCCCGTTGGTGATGGGCATGATGATCTCGGCCGGCACCCCGGTCTGGTAGGGGTAGGCGGCGACCCACTCGATCGGCACCCAGGCGGCGTCGCCCGAGGGGTGGCGGCGCGCCTCCACCCAGGTCAGCGGCATCTCCGGCGTCCAGGGGCTGCCGGCGGGCAGGCACAGCGTCAGCGGGTCCACCACCGCCGCCGCGCCGTGGGTGGCGACCATCTCGCGGAAGGGGGCGCGGATGCGCGGGGCGGCCTTGGCCCATTCGCCGACGAAGTACTCCTCCAGCACCTCGCCCACCGCGCCCACCTCGGCCTCGATCGCCTCGAAGCCGTAGCCGTAGCCGATGGTCGCCGGCTCCCCGTTCGCGGGCAGCAGCGCGGCCTCGCAGACCGGGATGCCGAGGCGGTCCAGCGCGTCTATGCGGAACACCTCCAGCCGGTCGCCGGGCGGCAGGGCGGCGCGGAAGGCCGCGGCGACGTCGTGCAGGCTCATGTCAGCTCCTCGATGGGCAGGTGGCGCACGCCGGGCGGGCCGGCGATCTGGTCGTCCAGCACGCGCAGCGCCACGTCGCGGGTGATGCCGGGCGCGTGCTCGAAGGGCGTGCAGACCGTGTCGAAGTCGAGTGCCGCGATCACCTCGCGGTAGCGCCGCGCCTCGCCCGCGGTGATCGGGATGGACTTGTGGAAGGCCTTGTGCGTGGACACCGCCAGGTTCCGCCCTTCCGCATCCTGGTCCACCTTGAAGGCGTCGCCGCAGAACAGGATGCGGCGATGCGCGTCGTGCAGCACCGCCTGGCCCTCGTAGTGGCCGCCGACGTGGTGCAGCACCTGGCCGGGGCGCAGCTCCAGCACGTCGTCATAGGGGTGGGTGACGCGCATGGCCTTGGTCATGCGCAGATCGTCCTTCTGGATCGCCAGCAGCTCCGGCCGGAACACGTCCTGCAACTGCCACAGCGCGCCGTAGCCGTGGCAGTGCGAGGAGGCGAGGAAGCGGATGCCGCCGAGGCGATGGATCTCCTCGATCATCGGCGGCGTGTAGTAGGGCGCGGCCTCGAAGGCCGTGTTGCCGTCGGGGTGCAGCAGCAGCCAGCCGGTGCCGTTCAACCCGAAGGGCGGCGCGGTGGTGAAGGCGACCATGTCGCGCCCGAGCCGCCGCCAGGACCCCGTGAGGTGCGCGGCGACCTTCTCCTCCGGCCAGAAGTCCCAGCCATCGGGCGGCAGGTCGTTGCGCGTGTCCTCGCACACCAGGCAGCCGGAGGGGGCGAAGTGCTTCTGCCAGAAGCCGCAATGGTGGCAGGCCCAGGGGGTCAGGGGCATCGGGCGCTCCGGTAGGCCTGGTCGAGCAGGCGCATGGTCGCGAGGTCCCGCTCCAGGTCGAAGGCGGGGTCGGGGGTGCCGGCGGCGTGGCGCGCGAAGGCGGCCATCTGGCGGGCGAAGGGGCTGGCATCGGCGTCGGGCACGGGAAGCGCGCGGCGCAGGCCCAGGCGGGCGTCGGTGAACCACGCGCGCCCGCCCGGCGCCTGGCCCATGGTGCGCTCCGCGGTCAGTTGCCCGCGCGTGCCCAGGATTTCCAGCCGCCGCCGCGGCAGCGCCTCGGGGCAGTTGTAGGCGACGTGCAGCTGCGCCAGCACGCCGGACGCCGTGCGCCCCATCACCAGCGCGCCGTCATCCACCGCGTAGTCCTGCACGCGGTTCTGCAGCATGGCGGAAACGGCCACCAGCGGCTCGCCCAGCAGGTGGTCCACCAGGTCCAGCCCGTGA
>JALHNW010000183.1 GCA_022843345.1 Rubritepida sp.
TGCCGCCGGGTGCGGCAACCGCCACGCAGGCGGCGGCGAAGCCGGGGCCCAGCAGGTCGCGGATGCGGGCCTCGCGCGTGGCCGGTTCCAGCTTCAGGGCGGGGCGGCCGTCCAGCGTGGCCTCGAAGCCCACCTCGGGCCAGGCGATGGCCAGGCGGCGCAGCGCCTCCAGCGCCGCCTCGCCCTCGCGCGCCGGGGAGCGCAGGAACTTGCGCCGCGCGGGGGTGGCGAAGAACAGGTCCGTCACCTCCACGCGCGTGCCCGGCGGGCCGGCGGCGGGCTGCACCTCGCCCTTGCGCCCGGCCTCGACGGCGATGCGGTGCGCCTCGCCGGCTGCGGTGCGCGAGGTGATGAGCAGGCGCGCGACGGCGCCGATGGAGGGCAGCGCCTCGCCCCGGAAGCCCAGCGTGCCGATGGAGAAGAGCATCGCCTCCTCCGCCAGCTTGGAGGTGGCGTGCCGCTCGACGCAGAGCGCGAGGTCGTCCGGCCCCATGCCGATGCCGTCATCCTCGACCAGGATGCGCTGGGCGCCGCCGCCCTCGACGGCGACGCGGATGCGGCGCGCGCCGGCATCCAGCGCGTTCTCCACCAGCTCCTTCACCACGGCAGCCGGGCGCTCCACCACCTCGCCGGCGGCGATGCGGTCGGCGGTGGCGGGGGGGAGGAGGCGGATGGGCATCGCGGTGATCATAGGATCACGAACAGGAAACGAACACATTGACAACCAGGGGCGAATTCGCGCATTGTTGCCCCAAGTGGATCGGCAGATGTCGGTCGGCGTCGGGCCTCGGCTTCGGTCGGGGCCTTTCGCTTGTCAGGGGTAAAGCTTCAGCCCCCATCCTTCGGCCTTTCCCTGTCCGTCCATCCGGAACTTGGTCGCGACCACGTCGTATGCCTGGTTGGGCTGCCCGGGGTCGAGGACATGGCGACCGATCGGGTAGGACACCAGGTCGGCAATCTGCATCCCCGTCGAATTCGCCTTCTTGTCGGCGAAGACGATGTCGAAGCGCAGCGTGCGGCCGTTCCGGTTCTCGCCGCCCGCCGTCCTGCGGAAGGAGAGCTCGAGGCTGTCGTCCTCCCTCCCGCCCCGGGCCTCGCACACGAAGTGGGTGAGGAGGTCGGCCTGGCCCAGGCCGCGCAGGTGGCCGTCCACCCGCTCCATGCACAGGCGCAGCGCGATGTCGTACAGGTCGAGCCCCTGCCTGGCGCGATGGGCCAGCCTGCGCTTGTCGATGGCGGCGGAGACCACCGTGAAGGGCGCCGCCGCGATCGTGGCGTCGAGGTCGGCCAGGAACCGCGCCTTCCGCCCCGCGTCGCGCAGGACATCGAATGGCCCTGAGTTGCGCCGGATGTCGCGCGAATGCAGGACCACCATGTCATGCCCGAAGTGGCGGAACTTCAGGCCCAGGAAGGCGGGCACCACCTGGCTGCCGTACAGGTCCTTGCGGAAGATGCAGGCGCTGACCACGAAGGCGGGGAACTTCGGGACCACGGCCGCCAGCCCGTGGTCCCCGCTCTCGTCGAGGCAGACCACGTACTCCCCGAAGGCGGGCGGCGGCGCGCTCACTTCTGCAGCCGCAGCACCTCCGCCAGCAGCCCCTCGGTGGAGCTGTCGTGCTGCACCTTGCGCCCGTCCGTCAGCTCGCGCAGCAGGGGCGTGGCCAGCACCTTGCCCAGCTCCACCCCCCACTGGTCGAAGGGGTTGATGTCCCACAGGCAGCCCAGGCAGAACACCTTGTGCTCGTAGAGCGCGATCAGCGAACCCAGCGCGTGCGGGTCCAGGCAGGGCATGACGATGGTGGTGGAGGGGCGGTCGCCGGGGGCGGCGCGGTGCGTCGCCAGGCGGGCGATGGCGGCCTCGTCCGCGCCCGCCTCGCGCATGTCGGTGGCGATGGCCTCGGCGTCGCGGCCCACCATCAGCGCCTCGGCCTGGGCCAGGCCGTTGGCGAGCAGGATGCGGTGGTTCTCCTCGTGCCGGTGGTCGGCGCGGGCCACCAGGATGAAGTCCACCGGCACCGGCGACGGGCCCTGGTGGATCAGCTGCATGAAGGAGTGCTGCGCGCTGGTCCCCGGCTCGCCGAACACCACCGGGCCGGTGGCCCAGGGGGTGGGCGTGCCGTCGCGCCGCACGGACTTGCCCAGGCTCTCCATCTCCAGCTGCTGGAGGTGCGCGGGCAGGCGGCGCAGCCGCTCGTCATAGGGCAGCACGGCGCGGCGGTGCAGGCCCAGCCCGCCGACGTGCCACGCCTCCACCAGGGCCAGCAGCATGGGCAGGTTGCGCGCCACCGGCGCGTCCAGGAAGTGCCGGTCCATGTCGCGCGCGCCGGCCAGCAGCGCCTCGAACCGCTCCCACCCCAGGGACAGGGCCAGGGACAGCCCCACGGCGGACCAGAGCGAGAAGCGCCCCCCCACCCAGTCCCGGAAGGGGAAGACGCGGTCGGCGGCGATGCCGAAGGCCTCGCAGGCGGCGAGGTTGGTGCTCAGCGCGGCGAAGTGGGCCGAGGCCCCGTTGCGGCCCACGCTCGCCTCCATCCAGGCGCGCACCAGGCGGGCATTGGCCATCGTCTCTGCCGTGGTGAAGGTCTTGGAGCCGACGAGCACCAGGGTGCGGCGCGGGTCCAGCATGGGCAGCACGGTTTCCCAGCCATGCCCGTCCACGTTGCCGAGGTAGACCGGGCGCATGGGGTCGCCCGCCCGCCACAGGGCGCGCGACGCCATGTTGGGGCCGAGGTCGCTGCCGCCGATGCCGATGCTCAGCACCGTGTCGAAGCGCTGGTTGGTGGCGCCGCGCACCTCGCCGCGGTGCACGCTCTCGGTGAAGGCGCGCATGTAGGCGAGCGAGCGCAGGGCGTCCTCGTGCGCGGCACCCCCCGCGCCGGGCAGCGGGCCGCGCAGCGCCATGTGCAGGGCGGCGCGGCGCTCGGTGCCGTTCACCGGCTCGCCGCGCGCCATGGCCTGGCGCTGCTCCTCCAGCCCCGCCGCGCCGGCCAGCGCGAAAAGGGCGGCCTGCACCTCGTCCGAGATCGCGGTCTTGGAGATGTCGAGCAGCAGGCCGGCGCCGCGGTGGTGGAAGCGCGCGAAGCGCCCCGGGTCGGCCGCGAAGAGCGGGCGGATGGCCGAGGCGCCGGGACGCCGCCCGAGCTCCTCGACCGCGGTCCAGGCCTGTTGCAGCGCGTCGTCCATTCCCCTGCCGATCCCCCGTGTGCGCCCCCTAGTTAACGGAGGGTTGGCACGCCGGAAAGCCGCACACCGCCGACGGCGCGCAGGCGAACAGCACCCACCATGCCGGCCCGGCATGCGCAAAGTTGCATGCCGCCCGAAGGACGAGGCATCCCACGGCATCGGCGCGCCCCGCCCCCTCCGGTCGCGCCGGGGCTTCGCCCTGGCGCGGAGACGAACCGCCAGGATGTGACAGGCCCGGCGCGCGCGAAGCCGCACGGCCGCCCCCAAGGCGTATCCCGCAGGCGGCGCCCACGCACCTTTCGACCGGGGCCCCCGCCGCGTCGCGCAGCGACGTGGTGGGGAAGCACGGGGTCCCCGCGCCGCTTTCCCGCCAAGCGAAGCGCCGGCGGGAAAGTGGCGTGGGGAATTCACCAGTTCTGCACCGTCCGCGCCGCGAAGGCCGCCTGGAACACCAGCGCGGAGAAGTCGGTGGCGAGCTGGAACAGCTTGGGGTCCAGCCTGGGCAGCGCGATCAGCTCGTCGCCCGGCCGCGGCCCCTCCCGCGGGTCCAGCACCAGCTCGCCCGAGGCGCGGCGGATCATCATCTGGCGCGAGGAGCCGCGCGCGGTGAAGCCGCCCGATTGCTGCACGTAGTCGTTCACCGACATGGACTGGTTCCACACCACCGCGCGGGGTGCCGCCACCTCGCCCGAGACGAGCACGGTGGAGGAGCGCTCGGGGATGACGATCACGTCCTCGTTCTCCAGCCGCACCGGGTTGCAGCGGCCGTTGGAGTCGAAGACCACCACGCGCCCCTCCGGCTGGGTGCGCCGCGCGCGCTGGAGGTAGGTGGAGACGAGCTGCGCCTCGGCCGAGCGGATGGCGGCGACGCCGGTGGTCGCGGCGGTGGCGGTGAAGAGCTGGCGCTCCAGCCGCTCGGCCGCCTCCTCCATCGCGCGGCGCTGCTGCTGGGCCACGCGCGGGCGCAGCAGGTAGATGCTGTTGGTGTCGGCCAAGCCTGGGTCCACCGCGATGTGGTCCAGCGCCTGGCACAGCGTCACGTCGCGGTCGGTCACCAGCACGGAGGGTCCGATGCGGCTGCCCTCCACCATCACGCGCAGGGTCTGGGCCGGGCGGTCGGTGATGAAGGTCACCGTGTCCTGGTCCGAGAGCGGGATGTTCTGCAAATCCGCCAGCGTGGCGTAGCGCGAGAAGGGCCGACCGTCGCGGTTGCCGGTGATGATGGCGTTGGTGGCGGATGGTAGCGGGCGTGCGTAGGCGACGAGGTCGCGCCCCGCCATCACCGCGCCCGGCACCTCGAACAGGAAGTTGTTGCGCACCGCGCCTTCGGCCGCGACCAGGGCGCGCTGGCGGCCGACGAGGATGGTGTCGCCCTCCTGCAAGCGCACCGGGGGAAGCTGGCCGTCGAGCAGGAAGCGGTACAGGTCCACGTTCGCCACCCGCCCGCCGCCGCGCAGGATGGAGATCTCGCGGTAGGAGCCGCGCGTCGCGTCCACGCCGCCCGCGCGCACCAGGAAGTCCAGCACCGAATCGGCCGCCGAGCCGCCGAAGCGCCCGGGCGTGCGCACGAAGCCGGTGACGAAGACGCCGATGCGCTGGGTGGAGATCAGCACGGCGTAGACCTGCACCTGCTGGGTGTAGATGCGCCGCACCTCGCCCTCGATCACCCGCTGCACGTCGCCCGCCCGCGTGCCGGCCAGCCGCACGGGGCCGACCTGGGGCAGGAACAGGTTGCCCTGCGGGTCCACCGGCAGGATGCCCTCGCTTTCCACCGCGCCCCAGACGCGCACGGACACGCGGTCGCCGGGCTGGACGATGTAGTTGGGGTTGGGCGCATCGGACGCCGCCGCCGCGTCGCGCGTGAACAGGCCGGCGCCGAACACCGCGCCGGGGCCGGCGGTGTTGCGCGGCGCCTCGCCCAGCGCGGTGGTGGCGGTCG
>JALHNW010000184.1 GCA_022843345.1 Rubritepida sp.
GGCGATGACCGCGTCGGCCTGGCCGGCGCCGATGCGCGGGCTGGGCACGGCCTCGCCCGGCCGGCCGAGGCGGATCTGCGCGAACACGCCGCCGCCCTTCTGCGCGAGGCCCAGCATGTCCAGCGTGCGGATCGGCCGGCCTTCCATCTGCGCGGCGACCGCGATGATCTGCGCCAGGGCGGTGACCCCCTGCCCGCCGATGCCGGCCAGCAGCAGGTTCCAGCTGTCGCCCGGCGCGGCGTCCGGCAGGGTGGGCTCGGGCGGCGCCTCGGCTGCATCCGGGAGGTCCGGCCGGGCGGGCTCCACGCCCTCGATGGTGAGGAAGGATGGGCAGAAGCCGCCGACGCAGGACAGGTCCTGGTTGCAGGCGGACTGGTCGATGCGGCGCTTGCGGCCCCATTGCGTCTCCACCGGCTCGACCGCGATGCAGTTGGAGGCGCGGGAGCAGTCGCCGCAATCCTCGCAGACCCGCGGGTTGATGACGGCGCGCGCCGCGGCGGCGGCGGCGGTGCCGCGCTTGCGCATGCGCCGGCGCTCGGTGGCGCATTGCTGGTCGTAGATGAGCGCGCTGGTCGCCGGGTATTCGCGCAGCTCCCGCTGCACGGCGTCGAGGTCGGCGCGGTCGTGGAAGGTTGCGAAGGCGGGGACCAGCGGGTCGCCCTGGTGGCGCGCCGGGTCGTCGCCCACGATGGCGATGCGCCCCACGCCCTCGGCGGCGAGCTGGGCGGCGATGCGCGGCACCGTCACCTCGGCGTCCGGGGCCTGGCCGCCGGTCATGGCCACCGCCGAGTTCACCAGGATCTTGAAGGTCATGCGCGCCTTGGCGGCCACGGCGGCGCGGATGGCGAGGCTGCCGGAATGGGCGTAGGTGCCGTCGCCCATGTTGGCGAAGACGTGCGGCGTGTCGGTGAAGTGGCGCTGGCCGATCCAGGGCGTGCCCTCGCCGCCCATCTGGGTGAACAGGTCGCTGTCGCGGCCCATGTCCTTGGCCAGGTAGTGGCAGCCGATGCCGGCGAGCGCGTGGCTGCCCTCGGGCACGCGCGTGCTCGTGTTGTGCGGGCAGCCGGGGCAGAAGAAGGGGGTGCGGAGCGCGACGGGCTCCTGGTGCGCCTTCGCCAGCGCGTCCAGCTCCGCCTCGCGCGCCATCAAAGCCTCGGTGCGAAGCGCCTGGGGCAGGCGTTTCGCCAGGGCGCGGAGGATCTGGCCGGCATCCAGCTCGGCCAGGTCGCTCAGCACGTCCTTGCCCGACAGGCGGGGGCGGCTGGGCAGGTCGTAGAAGGCCTCGCGCAGCTGGGATTCCAGGAAGGCGCGGCGGTCCTCCACCACCAGCACCTCCTCCAGCCCGCGGGCGAAGGCCAGCGCCGCCTCGCGGTCCAGCGGCCAGGCGAGGCCGGCCTTCCAGATGCGAAGCCCCCCCATGCGCGCGAGTTCGGGCGAGATGCCGGCATCGGCCAGCGCCTGCTTCAACGTGCTCCACGCCTTGCCGCGCACGGCGATGCCGAAGCGGGCGTGCGGGCTGTCCTGCACGATGCGGTCCAGCCCGTTGAGGCGCGCGAAGGCCTGGGCGGCGGGCAGCTTCACGTGGCGCAGGCGCTGCTCGATCAGCAGCGGCGCGTCCTTCAGGCGGATGTGCACGTCGCCGGGATCGCCGGGGACCTGGGTGGCGTAGGCCGCCGGGTCCACGACGAGGGACATGGTGGCGTCCATCGTCTCGGCCACGCATTTCAGGCCGACCCAGGTGCCGGCATGGCGGCTCATGGCGATGGCCTTGATGCCGTATTCCAGCACCTCCGCCACGTCGGCGGGGTCGAGCATCGGCATCTCCAGGTCGGCGAAGGCGTGCTCGCTGCCGCTGGTGACGGTGGAGGACTTGCTGGCCGGGTCGTCGCCGGCCAGCGCCAGCACGCCGCCCAGCGGCGCGGTGCCGGCGCCGTTGGCGTGGCGCAGCACGTCGCCCGAGCGGTCCACCCCCGGCCCCTTGCCGTACCAGATGGCGAAGACGCCGCCCTGCCTGGCGCCGGGCAGCAGGCCGACCTGCTGGGTGCCCCAGCAGGCGGTGGCGGCCAGGTCCTCGTTCAGCCCTGGCTCGAAGTGGATGCGCTGGGCCTGGAGGCGCTCGCGCTGCTTCCACAGCTCCTTGTCGTACCCGCCCAGCGGCGAGCCGCGGTAGCCGGAGACGAAGCCCGCCGTGTCCAGCCCCGCCTGTGCGTCCAACTGGCGGCGGATAAGGGGCAGGCGGACCAGCGCCTGGGTTCCGGTCAGCAGCGTCTCGGTGCCGGCGGCCTCCCACCGCTCCTCCAGCGACAGGCCCTCGCGCGTGATGCTGCCCATGGAAGCCTCCGTGTCCCTGACGGGAGGATGGGCTGGTTCGCGCGATGATTCATCCCGTATTCTTGTGTGCGCCGCCGTAAAGGCAGAAGGATCTTCCGCCATGGACGCCATAGACCGCCGCATCCTCCGCGCGCTGCACCGGGAGGCGCGGCTGACCAATGCCGAGCTGGCCGAGCGGGTGGGCCTGTCCGCTTCGCCCTGCTGGGCGCGGGTGCGGCGGCTGGAGCAGGCGGGCGTCATCCGCGGCTACCGCGCCGAGCTGGACCAGGCGGCGCTGGGCATGCCCGACACCGTGTGGATCGAGGTGATGACGGAGAAGCACGACGAGGCGCAGCTGGCGCGCTTCGAGGAGGCGATCGCGGCGATGCCCGAGGTGGTGGAGGCGTGGCTGGCCACCGGGGAATACGACTACATCCTGAAGGCGGCGGTGGGCGGCACGGCCGGCTACGAGAAACTGCTGCGGGAGAAGATCTACCGCCTGCCCGGGGTGCGCCACACGCGCACCGCCTTCGGGCTGCGCTGCCTGAAGCAGGTGTTCACGCCCGTACCGCCGTAGCGCCTCACCAGGCGAAGACGACGTCGCCGTCGGGCTTGAGGCGGACATAGGCGTCCGTCCCCCACCAGGCGAGGGAGGCGTTCATGTAGTCGGCGCGGCTCCAGGCGCCGGCATCGAGCAGGCCGGCGATGATGCCCTGCTCGCGCGCGGTCAGGGTGCCGCCGCGCGCCTCGGCGTACCAGGCGGTGGCGAAGGTGGCGTTGTCCATCCATCCCCATTTCTGGTGGAAGGCGCCGATGCTGGTGACGAGGTTCGCCAGCTGGTGGGTGGACAGGGCGCCGGCGTCGAGCAGGGCGTCGATGCGGCGGTACTGGTCGCTCGGCTGCTCGCCAAGGCCCGTGCGCAGCAGCACGTCCACCGAGCGCATGGAGGGGTCGCCCGTCACCAGCCCGCGTTCCATCCGCGCCGCCACGCCGCCGGTGTCGAAGCGCCACTGGGCGAGTTCCAGCAGCAGGTTCTCCCGCGGGAAGCCGGCGGCCAGGCGGGCGGCGTGCCAGGAGATGGCGCCCTGCCCCACGTCCCAGTCCACGATGTTGGCGTAGAGGCGGCGGACGAAGGCCTCGTTGTCCAGCGTGCCGAAGCTGGTGCGGAACACGCTGCCGTGGACGATCCATCGCGCGTAGTCGAGGGTGGTGAAGGCGCCCGCGTGGAAGAGCGCCGTCTCCCGCCCCAGTTCGGCCGGGCTGGGCTCGCGGTTCAGCCCCGTCTCGAACAGGTTCCACAGCCTGGCCTCGGTGGAGGCGGGGTCGTAGATCACGTCCACGTCCAGCAGGTCCACCCGCTGGGGCTGCGGCGCCCAGAACTCGCGCCCGTCGCGCAGCGTGAAGCGCAGGTTCGGCCCGAAGTCGCGGAGGTTCGCCAGGTCGGACAGCGCCCAGTCCACCTCCAGCCGGGTGCCGGACCAGGAGAAGCCCGCCACCTGCTCCCCCGGGAGGATCAGGTTCGCCAGCGGCGCGCCCGGCAGGGTGGGGTTCACGACGTTGATGCGCAGCTCGAACCCGGCGGACTGGGTGCCGTCGGACGCCTCGACGAACAGGGAGCGGATGGGGCCGTCATAGGCGCTCAGCACCATGCCGGGCTTCAGGCGCAGGGTGTTGCCGGTGATCTCGAACAGCCACTGGTCGTCCTCGCGGATCCGGAAGCTGATCGCCGACGCCGCGCTGTCCGGGTCAACGGCGGCCAGCGTGCCGATCACCGCCCCGGCCGTGTCCATGTTGACCCGCCCGCCGGTGGCGCAGGTGACGGATTGCGGTGGCGTGTCGTCGCGGTCCAGGACGGCGACGGAGTAGGTGGCGGCGGATTCGGCGATCGTGCCGTCGGCCAAGAAGAAGCGCACGGCGAAGGACAGGGAGGGCGTGGCCAAAAGGCCCTCGAAGTCGGCCCGGGCGAAGGGCGTCACCTCCAGCAGCCCCAGGGTGCGGTTGAGCCGGACGTCGAAGAAGTCGGCCCCCGTGCCGACGAGGTCCACGAAGCGGATGGAGGCGGGGTCTATGGACAGGCGCAGGTGGGCGAACCAGTCCCAGGGGGCCGTGTTCTCGAGCAGCGTGGCCGGCAGCGTGCCGGCGAGGGTGATGAGGCGCATCGTGGCATCCGCGTATGGGAGACGGATGCCGGTTCTGGCGCCTCACCGCTTGAGGAAGCGTGAAGCGCGGCGGGCGCGGCGTCAGTGCGCCGAGGAATCCTGCGCGTCGTAGTGGCGCTTCACCACGCCATAGGCCATCAGCACGCCGAACAGCGTCATCAGGGCGCCGAAGAAGCCCAGGTAGCCATCGGCCGCGGCAAAGGTGAACAGGCCGACGAGGGCGGTGAGCGCGTAGAAGGGAATGAAGAAGCCGGGCATCTCAGCGGGTCTTTCCGTTGGGGTGGTCGTCGTCGAAGAGGATGCGGGCGGCGGCGCCGTCCAGATCCTCGTACTGGCCGGAGCGCATGGCCCAGAGGAAGCCGGCAAGGCCCACCCCCCCGAGGAACAGCGCGACCGGGATCAGGTACACCAGGATGTCCATCTACCCCTCCCTGCCGGCACGCATGGCGTTGCCGATCACGGCCAGCGAGGAGGAGGCCATGACCAGCGCCGCGATCAAGGGCGTCGCGAAGCCGGCGATCGCCACCGGCACGGCCAGGATGTTGTAGCAGAAGGCGAAGACGATGTTCTGCCGCGCCAGGCGCTGGGCGCGGCGCGCGGTGCCGATGGCGCGCGCCAGCGGCAGCAGCCCGCCCCCGCGCAGCACGAAGTCC
>JALHNW010000185.1 GCA_022843345.1 Rubritepida sp.
GTGCGGCGACTGGTGAACGACGGCACGGCGGAGGCCGGCGCCGCGCGGCTGGCATCCCTCCTGCGGACTTGCGCGGAGGGGGGATTTCCGCCATGAGGCCCGCGTCGTTCCGGGCGCAGGCCCGGCGCGGCAAATCCGCACGCGGCGCGCCCTTCCGATGATGGCAGGGTCCGGTCCCGGGGAGACATCCCGGGTCATTGCGCCGCGGAGGCTCAACCGGACTACGACGGAAGGATGATCGCGATGGCGATGCCAGAGGTTTCCCTGCGCGGCCTGCTCGAGGCGGGCGTGCATTTCGGCCACCACACGCGGCGCTGGAACCCGCGCATGGCGCCCTACATCTTCGGGATCCGCAACCAGGTCCACATCCTGGACCTGCAGCAGACCGTCCCCCTGATGGAGCGCGCGCTGCGCCAGGTGCGCGACACGGTCGCCGGCGGCGGGCGCGTGCTGTTCGTGGGCACGAAGAAGGCGGCGGCCGAGTACGTGGCCGAGGCCGCGACGCGCTGCGGGCAGTACTACGTGAACCACCGCTGGCTGGGCGGCATGCTCACCAACTGGAAGACCATCACCGGTTCCATCAAGCGGCTGAAGGAGATGGACGGCAAGCTTTCGGGCGACACGCAGGGCCTCACCAAGAAGGAGATCCTGATGCTGACGCGCGAGAAGGAGAAGCTGGACCGCGCGCTGGGCGGCATCCGCGAGATGGGCGGCCTGCCCGACCTCATCTTCGTCATCGACGTGGTGAAGGAGAAGCTGGCGATCGAGGAGGCCAACGTGCTCGGCATCCCCGTCGTGGCGGTGGTGGACAGCAACGCCGATCCCTCGGGCATCCAGTTCCCCATCCCGGGCAACGACGACGCGATCCGCGCCATCAACCTGTACTGCGACATGGTGGCGGCGGCGGTGTTCGACGGCATCTCGGCCGAGATGACGGCGTCGGGCCGCGACACGGGCGCGATGGAGGAAGTGATGCCGGAGGAGCTGCCCGAGGCGCCGGTGGCCGCCGAAGCGGCCCCCCAGGCCTGATCCGGAAAGGCGCGAGCAATGGCTGAGATCACGGCGGCGATGGTCCGCGAGCTGCGCGAGAGCAGCGGCGCGGGCATGATGGACTGCAAGAAGGCGCTGGTGGAAGCCGGCGGCGACATGGAAGCGGCCATCGACTGGCTGCGCAAGAAGGGCCTGTCGGCCGCGGCCAAGAAGAGCGGCCGCGTGGCCGCCGAGGGGCTGGTCGGCACCGCGTCCGGCCCCGGCGTCGCCGCCATGGTCGAGGTCAACGCCGAGACCGACTTCGTGGCGCGCAACGAGACCTTCCAGAACTTCGTCTCCGAGGTGGCCGGGCTCGCCCTGTCCGTCGGCGACGACGTGGAGAAGCTGAAGGCCGCGACCTTCCCGGGCACGACGCACTCCACCCAGGAGGAGCTGACCAAGCTCATCGCCACCATCGGCGAGAACATGACCATCCGCCGCGCCCGCGTGTTCCACGTGAAGGAAGGCGCGGTCGCCACCTACATGCACAACGCCGTGAAGCCTGGCCTGGGCAAGATCGGCGTGCTCGTCGCGCTCGAAGGGGCGGGCGAGGCGCAGGTGATGGAGACGCTGGGCCGGCAGATCGGCATGCACGTCGCCGCCACCCGCCCCGAGGCGCTGGACGTGAACGCCGTGGACCCCTCGGCGCTGGAGCGCGAGCGCGCGGTGCTGACGGAGCAGGCCAAGGCGTCGGGCAAGCCGGACGCGGTGATCGCCAAGATGATCGAGGGCCGCATCCGCAAGTACTACGAGGAGGTGGTGCTGCTGGAGCAGGTGTGGGTGCATGACGGCGAGAGCCGGGTGCGCGCGGTGGTGCAGAAGGCCGGCCTCGCGCTCGCCGGCTTCGAGCGCTTCCACCTGGGCGAAGGCATCCAGAAGGAGACCTCCGACTTCGCCGCCGAGGTCGCCGCCCAGGCCGGCATCAAGGCCTGAGCCGCCTCCCTTGGCCCCGGCCGGTTCCGGCCGGGGCCATCCTTTGCTAATCCGTCACGCGGCCACCACCAACCGGAAGCTCCCATGACCCCGACCTACAAGCGCGTGCTCCTGAAGGTGTCGGGGGAGGCGCTGATGGGCGACCGGAGCTACGGCCTGGACAACGCGACGGTGAAGGCCATCGCCCAGGACATCAAGGAAGCCGTGGCGCTCGGCGTCGAGGTGGCGCTGGTGATCGGCGGCGGCAACATCTTCCGCGGCATCGCCGGTGCCGCCACCGGCATGGAGCGCGCCCAGGCCGACTACATGGGCATGCTGGCCACCGTGATGAACGCGCTGGCCATGCAGAGCGCGCTGGAGCGCGCGGGCGTGCCGACGCGGGTGCAGAGCGCCATCGAGATGAACAGCATCTGCGAGCCCTACATCCGCCGGCGGGCCATCCGCCACATGGAGAAGGGCCGCGTGGTGATCTTCGCCGCCGGCACCGGCAACCCCTTCTTCACCACCGACACCGCGGCCGCCCTTCGCGCGGCCGAGATGGGGTGCGACGCGCTGCTGAAGGGCACCCAGGTGGACGGCGTGTACGACAGCGACCCGCGCAAGAACCCCGACGCCCAGCGCTACACCACGCTCTCCTACCTGGAGATGTTGGCGCGCGACCTGGCCGTGATGGACGCCGCGGCGATCAGCGTGGCCCGCGAGAACCACCTGCCGATCATCGTCTTCAACATCCACGAGACGGGCGCCTTCACCGCGGTGATGCAGGGCCAGGGCCGCTACACCACCGTCACCGACGCTGCGTAAGGAGCAACGCCATGGCCACGCCCCCCGACAACAAGGCCCTGAAGGCCGACCTGACGCGCCGCATGGACGGCGCGATGGAGACGCTGAAGAAGGAGTTCACCGGCCTGCGCACCGGCCGCGCCGCGCCCGCGCTGCTGGAGAACATCCGCGTCGAGGCCTACGGCACCAACCAGCCGCTGAACCAGCTCGCCAACGTCTCGGTCGGCGGGCCGGCGATGCTGGTGGTGCAGGTGTTCGACCGCAGCGTGACCAAGGCGGTGGAGGTGGCGATCCGCGATTCGGGGCTGAACCTCAACCCGCAGGCGGAAGGCCAGGTGATCCGCATCAACCTGCCGCCGCTGACCGAGCAGCGCCGCAACGAGCTGGCGAAGATGGCCGCCAAGTACGCCGAGGGCGCCAAGGTCGCCATCCGCGGCGTGCGGCGCGACGGCATGGAAAGCATCGCCGCCTGGAAGAAGAAGAGCGAGATCAGCGAGGACGACGCCAAGCGCTGGTCCGACGAGGTGCAGAAGCTCACCGACGGCTACATCAAGCAGATAGACACGGTGACGGCGGCGAAGGAAAAGGACATCAAGACCGTCTGATGCTGGACCGGCCCGCCCCCATCGCGCCGCGCCACGTCGCCATCATCATGGATGGCAACCGGCGTTGGGCGGAAGGCCGCGGCCTGCCCACCCCGCTCGGCCACCGCGCGGGCGCGGATGCGGTGCGCCGCACGGTCGAGGCCGCCATCCGCCATGGCGTGCCATGGCTGACGCTCTTCGCCTTCTCCTCCGAGAACTGGGCGCGGCCCAAGGAGGAGGTGACGGAGCTGACCACCCTGCTGCGCCACTACCTGAAGGCGGAGGTGGCGGAGCTGGCCAGGCAGGGCGTGCGCCTGCGCGTGATCGGCGACCGCGCGCGCTTCGGCGCCGACACGCTGGCGCTGATCGAGGCCGCGGAGGCGCGCTGCGCCCAGGGAACGGCGCTGAACCTGACGGTGGCGCTCTCCTACGGCGCGCGGGACGAGATCCTGCACGCCGCGCGCGCCGCCATCCGCGACGGCCTGGCCCCCGAGGCGCTGGACGAGGCGGCCTTCGCCGCCCGCCTGTTCACCGCGGGCCAGCCGGACCCGGACCTGATCATCCGCACCTCGGGCGAGCGGCGCCTGTCCAACTTCCTGCTGTGGCAGGCCGCCTATGCCGAGATGCACTTCCCCCCCGTGCTGTGGCCCGATTTCGGCCCGGAGCACTTCGCCGAGGCGCTGGCCGACTACGCGGCGCGCGAGCGGCGCTTCGGGGCGCGCGTGGGGTGAAGAACTGGGCCGACCTGCGCAAGCGCGCGATCACCGCGGCGCTGCTGGGCCCGGCCGCCATCGCCTGCATGTGGCTCGGCGCGCATTGGTGGACCTTCCTGATGGCGGTCTGCGTCGCCGGCCTCGCCTGGGAATGGGTGCGGATGTGCGGCGGCTCCACCCGCTCGCGCCCCGGGCTCTTCGTGCCGGCCTTCGTGCTGGCGGCGGGCGCGCTATCGGTCGCGGGGCAGTTCTGGCCTTCCATGCTGCTGCTGGCGGCGGGGGCGTACGTCGCGCGCTTCTCGGCCCGCCGGCGCGGCGTGGTGCCGCCCTCCTGGCTGGGCTTCGGGGTGCTCTACATCGGCCTGGCCGGGGTGTCGCTGATCGAGCTGCGCCACGCCGACGCGGCGGGGCGGGAGAACGTGATCTTCCTGTTCCTGGTGGTCTGGGCCTCGGACATCAGCGCCTACCTGGCCGGGCGCGCGCTGGGCGGACCGAAGCTGTGGCCGGCGGTGTCGCCCAACAAGACCTGGTCGGGCGCGGCCGGCGGGCTGCTGGGCTGCATGCTGGTGGGGCTCCTCGCCGCGTCCTGGCTGGAACCGGGCAGCGTCTCGGCGCGCGCGGCGCTGGTCGCGGCGTTGCTGGGCGCCTTCACCCAGGGGGGTGACCTCCTGGAAAGCTGGATCAAGCGGCGATTCGGGGTAAAGGACAGCTCGGGGCTGATCCCCGGCCATGGCGGGCTGCTCGACCGGCTGGACGGGGTGCTCGCCGCGGCACCTGTCGCCGCCCTGCTCGCCTGGGTGCTGGGCCCCGGCGTCCATCTCTGGAGGTAACGCGCCCTTGGGCCGCAGCGTCACGATCCTCGGCAGCACCGGTTCCATCGGGCGCTCCACCCTGTCCCTGCTCGAATCCGCGCCCCTCGGCACGTTCCGGGTGGAGGCGCTGGTGGCCGGGCAGGACGTCGCCGGGCTTGCGGCGCAGGCGAAGGCGCACCGCGCGCGGCTGGCCGTGGTGGCCGAGGACGCCAAGCTGGCCGAGCTGCGCGCCGCGCTCGCCGGCACCGGCATCGAGGCCGCGGCG
>JALHNW010000186.1 GCA_022843345.1 Rubritepida sp.
CTGAGCCGGCGGGGCCGGACGCCCCGGTCACCTTCACCGCCGAGGAGGTGGAGTACGACCGCGAGAGCGGCGTCGTCACCGCCCGCGGCCGCGTCGAGGCCTGGCAAGGGCTGCGCTTCCTGCGCGCGCGCGAGTTCATCTACAACCGCGAGACGGGTGTCGCGATCCTGCGCGGCGACGTGGAGATGATCGAGGGCGATGGCCAGGTCCTCTACGCGCAGGAGGTGGAGCTGGCCGACGGCTTCCGCGACGGCGTGCTGCAGGAGGTGCGGGCGCGGCTGGCGCAGAACGCCCGCATGGCGGCCAACGGCGCGCGGCGCAACGCCGGCACGGTCACCGACCTGTCGCGCGTCGTCTATTCCTCCTGCAACCTGTGCGCCGACAACCCGGAGCGCCCGCCGCTGTGGCAGATGCGCGCGCGCCTCGCCACCCAGGACCGCGACGCGCAGCGCATCTCGTACCGCGACGCCACGATCGCCATCGGCGGCGTGCCGGTGCTCTACACGCCCTACTTCTCGCACCCCGACCCGCAGACGCCGCGCGCCTCGGGCTTCCTGTTCCCCACGCTGGGCTACACCCGCTTCCTCGGCGCCTTCGCGCAGACGCCCTACTTCTGGGCGATCGACGAGACGCAGGACCTGCTGGTGACGCCGACCTTCGCGGAGAAGGTGGTGCCCAACCTCGGCCTGGAATACCGGCGCCGCTTCAACAACGCCGAGCTGCAGGTGCAGTCCTCCATCGGCTGGTTCGACGGCAACGACGCGCGCCGCCTGTCCGCCGGCACGCGGCAGGACCCGGAGCTGTCGGGCCACATCTTCGCCCGCGGCCGCGTGGCGCTGAGCGACACCTGGCGGGCCGGCTTCAACCTGAACCGCGCCTCCTCCGAGCAGTACCTGCGGACCTACCGGCTGGAGGTGCGGCGCTTCCTGCAGAGCGACGTCTTCCTGGAGGGCTTCTGGGGCACGGAGGCCTATGCCCGCTTCGACATGCGCGCCTACCAGGGGCTGCGCACCACCGACGATTTCGGGCAGACGCCGCTGGTCACGCCCAACGCCTTCTACGAATGGGCGCCGGGGCGCAAGTACCTGGGCGGGCACCTGACGGTGGACACCGGCCTGCTGGGCCTCACCCGTTCCGACGGCCCGGTGAGCCAGCGCGCGACCACCCGCGCCGCGTGGGAGCGCGCCTTCTTCGGCGGACAGGGCGACGTCTTCACCCTGCGCGCGCAGGGCGACGCGCGCGGCCTCGTCGCCCGCAACCAGGAGAACCTGTCCACGCCGCAGCCGGGCGTGAACGGCGAGCGGGTGGACGGCAACCTGCGCCTGGCGCTGGACTGGCGCCGGCCGATGGTGCGCGACGCCGGCGCCTGGGGCAGCCAGGTGATCGAGCCGCGCGTGCAGGTGGTCACCGGGCCGAACACGGGCCTGCAGACGCGCTTCGCCAACGAGGACAGCGTGGACTTCGAGTTCAGCGACGCCAACCTGTTCCAGCTGAACCGCTTCACCGGCCGCGACCGCTACGAGGGCGGCACGCGCGTGGACGGCGCGATGCGCGGCGCCTGGAACCTGCCCAATGGCGGGCGCGTGGAGGCGGTCGCCGGGCGCTCCTTCCGGCTGGACGAGTCGCGGCAGTTCCCGAACAACACGGGGCTGGACCGGCGCTGGTCCGACTATGTGGGCCGCATCGGCGTGGCGCCGGTGCACTGGCTGGACCTCACGGGGCGGATGCGGCTGGACAGCCAGTCCGGCCAGCACCGGCAGACGGACGCGGTGGCCCGCGTCAACATCGGCCGCGTCGGCCCGCTGGAGGGCGTGGCGGTCTGGGGCGGCTACCTCTACGCGCCGGCGGTGAACCTGGTGGGGGCGCAGGGCGCGCGCAACGAGGTGTCCCTCGGCGTATCGGGCGGCTACCGCACGCGCGAGGGGGGGGTGTGGCGGCTGTCGGCGCAGGTGCGCTACGACGTGAAGCGGCAGGAGCCGGTGACGATCACCGCGGCCGGCGGCTACGAGGACGAGTGCTTCATCCTGGAAGGGCGGCTGCTGCGCCGCTTCGCCTCCGACCCCGTGACCGGCGCGGAATACGCGGGCAACACGGTGTTCCTGGTGCGGGTGGGCTTCAAGACGGTGGGCGACTACTTCCTGCGGGCGATCTGAGGCGCGTTAACCCTTCCTTCGCCCGCCGCGGCCCATGCTCGCGGCCATGGACGAAAGCTTCCCCCCCTCGCTGCTCGCCCGCTACCGGCCCGACTGGGTGATCGGCCGCGGCCGCTCCTCCGTGGTCTGGGCGGTGACGGAGCGCGGCAGCGGGCAGGCCCTCGCGCTCAAGCGGCTGCCGCTGGCGGTGATGGCGCAGGGCTGGCCGCGCCACCCGCACCTCGTCGCCGTGCACGAGCAGCCGCGGTGGGAGATGCTGGTGATGGACCGCGTCCGGGGCGTCGCGCTGCGGGACTGGCCGTCCCCCGGCCACCCGCTGCCGCTGGATCCCGCGCTGGCCCTGCTGGCGCCCGTGCTCGACGCGTTGCGCGCGCTGCACGAGGGCGGCGTGGCCCATGGCGGCGTGCATGGCGGCAACATCCTGGTGCGCGGCCCGGCCGACGCCATCCTCCTGGAGCCCGAGACGGGGCGCGTCCCGGTCCTGGGCGCGGCGCCCGAGATCCTGTGCGGGGAGGCGCCGAACCCGGCCAGCGACGTCTGGGCCTTCGGCGTGCTGGCCTACCTGCTCCTGACCGGCCAGGCGCCCTGGGCCGGCGCGCCGGCCGCGATGCGCGAGATGATCCTGGAGGAGCCGCTGATCCCGCCCCGCCAGGTGAACGACGCCCTGCCGGAGGCGGTGGAGGAGTGGCTGCTACGCTGCCTGGCCCGCGCCGCCTCCCGCCGCTTCGCCGATGCGGGGGAGGCGCTGGAGGCGCTGCGCGAGGCGGCCCTGCGCGAGGCGGGGTTGCGGGTTGCGTAGGAGGGGGGTGACGCGGGCCGCGGTTTCCGGTTAGGACGGGCTCCCATGGCGCGGTTCGTATTCGTAACTGGCGGCGTGGTCTCTTCCCTCGGAAAAGGCATCGCGGCGGCATCCCTCGGGGCCCTCTTGCAGGCGCGCGGCTACCGCGTGCGCATCCGCAAGCTCGACCCCTACCTCAACGTGGATCCGGGCACGATGAGCCCGTACCAGCATGGCGAGGTCTTCGTGACCGATGACGGGGCCGAGACGGACCTCGACCTCGGCCACTACGAGCGCTTCACGGGCGAGCACGCGACGCGCGCGGACAACTGGACCACGGGCCGCCTGTATTCCGAGGTGATCGCCAAGGAGCGCCGGGGCGACTACCTGGGCGCCACCGTCCAGGTCATCCCCCACATCACGGACGCCATCAAGGAAGCCGTGGTCGCCGACACGGACGCCTACGACTTCGTGCTGGTCGAGGTGGGCGGCACGGTGGGCGACATCGAATCCCTGCCCTTCCTGGAGGCCATCCGCCAGCTCGCCAACGAGCTGACGCCGGCGCGCAGCCTGTTCATGCACCTCACCCTGGTGCCCTACATCCCCAGCGCGGGCGAGCTGAAGACCAAGCCCACCCAGCATTCGGTGAAGGAGCTGCTGGGCCAGGGCATCCAGCCGCAGATCCTGCTGTGCCGCTGCGACCGCGTGATCCCGGAGAACGAGCGCCGCAAGATCGCCCTGTTCTGCAACGTGCGGCCCGAAAGCGTCATCCCCGCCTACGACGCCAAGTCCATCTACGAGGTGCCGGTCAACTACCACCGCGAGGGGTTGGACCGCGAGGTGCTGCGGCACTTCAACCTGTCCATCTACGGCGAGCCGGACATGCGCCCGTGGGAGCGCATCATGGAGCGCATCACCACCCCCGAGGGGCAGGTGACCATCGCCGTGGTCGGCAAGTACACGGGGCTGCTGGATGCCTACAAGTCGCTGAACGAGGCGCTGGCCCATGGCGGCATCGCCCACAACCAGCGCGTCACGCTCGACTGGGTGGACAGCGAGATCTTCGAGCGCGGCGAGGACGAGGTGGTCGCCCGCCTCCAGGGCGTGCACGGCATCCTGGTGCCCGGCGGCTTCGGAGAGCGCGGCACGCCCGGCAAGATCGCCGCCGTGCGCTTCGCCCGCGAGCGGAAGATCCCGTTCCTCGGCATCTGCTTCGGCATGCAGATGGCGGTGATCGAGGCGGCGCGGAACCTTCTGGGCATGGAGAAGGCGAGCTCCACCGAATTCGGCCCCTGCGAGGAGCCGGTGGTCGGCCTGATGACCGAATGGGTGAAGGGCAACGCCACCGAGACGCGCGGCGAGGCGACCGACCTGGGCGGCACCATGCGCGTCGGCGCCTATCCCGCCGCGCTGGCCGCCGGTTCGCTGGTCGCCGCCGTCTACGGCGCCGAGCGGATCGAGGAGCGGCACCGCCACCGCTACGAGGTGAACGTGGGCTACCGCGAGCGGCTGGAGGGCTGCGGGCTGCGCTTCTCCGGCATGTCGCCCGACGGGCGGCTGCCCGAGATCGTGGAGTACCCGGACCACCCGTGGTTCATCGGCGTGCAGTTCCACCCGGAGCTGAAGAGCAAGCCCTTCGCCCCGCACCCCCTCTTCGCCGGCTTCGTGGGGGCGGCGGTGAAGCAGGCGCGGCTGGTGTAGCGGCGATGGCCTGGGCCGTGCTGGTCGTCGCCGGCCTGTTCGAGGTGGTCTGGGCCTTCGCCATGAAGCAGTCGGACGGCTTCACCCGGCTGTGGCCCAGCGTGGTGACGCTCGTCGCCATGGCCATCAGCTTCGCCCTCCTCACCTGGGCCATGCGGGTGCTGCCGCTGGGCACCGCCTACGCGGTGTGGACCGGCATCGGCGCGCTGGGGGCCTTCCTCCTCGGCATCCTGGTGCTGGGCGAATCGGCCAGCCCGATGCGGCTGCTGGCCGCCGCGATGATCCTGGGCGGGCTGGTGCTGATGAAGCTGTCCAGCTCAGGCTGACGCCGGCCGGGTCGCGCTGGCCACCACCGCGGCCAGCACCAGCCCCGCCACCCACCAGTGCTGCCACGCGCCGTAGGACAGCATCGCCACCACCCAGCCGGCGGCCAGCGCGCCGCAGGCGGCCG
>JALHNW010000187.1 GCA_022843345.1 Rubritepida sp.
GCTGCACGACCCGCTGCTGGACCCCGCCGACCTGATGGCGCGCTTCCTGCGCTGGTACCGCCATGGCGAGAACAGCAGCACGGGCGAGTGCTTCGACATCGGCAACGCCACCCGCGCGGCCTTGATGCGCTACGAACGCTCGGGCGACCCGCTGGCGGGCGACCCCTCGCCCAACGCGGCCGGCAACGGCTCGGTGATGCGGCTCGCCCCGGTGGCGCTGCGGCACTGGCGCAGCGCGCGCCGGGCGGAGGGCGTGGCGGAGCGGCAGTCGGTCTGCACCCACGCCACGCCGGTGGCCATCGCCGGCTGCGCGCTGCTGGCGGAGGTGCTGTGCGCGCTCATCGCCGGGCGGGGCAAGCGGGCGCTGACGTCCTCGGGCGCGAAGGGCTGGCCGCCGCGCATCCGCGCCATCGCGGCGGGCAAGTGGCGCGGGGTGCAGGAGGCGGCGTTCTCCTCCTCCGGCTACGTGGTGCACACGCTGGAAGCGGCCTTCTGGGCGGTGGACGGCGCCGCCAGCTTCGAGGAGGCGGTGCTGCGCGCCGTCAACCTGGGCGACGACGCGGACACGGTGGGCGCGGTGACGGGGCAATTGGCCGGGGCGCTGTGGGGGCTGTCCGCCATCCCCCCCGCCTGGGTGGAGGGGCTGCATGACGGCCCCCGGCTGCGGGGGCTGGCGGAGGCGCTGTTCGACGCCTCCTGAGGGGGGAGTTTACCCGTGGCCCGGCTGGCCGCGCTCGCCGCAGGCCCAGCCATGGCCGTGGTCCAGCCCGTCATCGTGCTCGATCTGCGCCGGGTGGGCGTTCATCGCCGCCGCTACGTCCTCGCGGGTCGGCTGGGCCGGGGGGGCGCCCCAGTTGTGGGGGTGCACCAGGCCGTCATCGTGCTGCTCGTTGCTCATGGTCGTGTCTCCGGTCTTGGGTTGGGAAGTGGGGCGGGTTGGTCCCGCCCCGGTTGGCACCGTTCAGGCGTGGTGGAACTGCGCCGTCTCGGTGGAGTCCTTCATGGCGGTGGTGGAGGACTGGCCGCCGCTCGCCGCGGTGGCCACCGCGTCGAAGTAGCCCACGCCCACTTCGCGCTGGTGGCGCACGGCGGTGAAGCCCTGGGCCTCGGCCGCGAACTCACGCTGCTGCAGCTCGCTGTAGGCGCCCATGCCGCGCTCGGCGTAGCCGCGGGCCAGCTCGAACATGCTCAGGTTCAGGCTGTGGAAGCCCGCGAGCGTCACGAACTGGAACTTGTAGCCCATGGCGCCCAGCTCCTTCTGGAACTTGGCCGCGGCCTCCACGCCCATCTTGCGCTGCCAGTTGAAGGAGGGCGAGCAGTTGTAGGCCAGCATCTTGCCCGGGAACTCGCGGTGGATCGCCTCGGCGAAGTCGCGCGCGTCCTGCAGGTCGGGGTCGCTCGTCTCCCACCACAGCAGGTCGGCGTAGGGGGCGTAGGCCAGGCTGCGCGCGATGGCGTATTCCTTGCCCTTGCCCTTGGTGATGCGGTGGAAGCCCTCCGGCGTGCGCTCGCCGGAGATGAAGGGGTGGTCGCGCTCGTCCACGTCCGCCGTCAGCAGCTGGGCCGATTCCGCGTCGGTGCGGCAGAGCAGGACGGTGCTGGTGCCCTCCACGTCGGCGGCCAGGCGCGCGGCGTTGAGCGTGCGGATGTGCTGGGAGATGGGCACCAGCACCTTGCCGCCCAGGTGGCCGCACTTCTTCTCGCTCGCCAGCTGGTCCTCGAAGTGCACGCCCGCGGCGCCCGCCTCGATCATCGCGCGCATCAGCTCGTAGGCGTTCAGCGCGCCGCCGAAGCCGGCCTCGGCGTCGGCCACGATGGGGGCCATGTAGTGGGTGCGGTCGTCGCCCGTGCCGTCGTGGCGCTCCAGCGTGGCGATCTGGTCGGCGCGGCGCAGCGCGTTGTTGATGCGGGTGACGACCTTGGGCACGGAGTCCACCGGGTACAGCGACTGGTCGGGGTACATGGTGCCCGCGGAGTTGGCGTCCGCCGCCACCTGCCAGCCGGAGAGGTAGATGGCCTTCAGCCCCGCCTTCACCTGCTGCAGCGCCTGCATGCCGGTCAGCGCGCCCAGCGTCGTCACCTGCGGCTCGGTCTTCAGCAGCTGCCACAGGCGGCGGGCGCCGTTCTCGGCGAGGGTGTGGCTGACGCGGAAGGAACCGGCGAGGCGCGCGACGTCGGCCGGGGTGTAGTCGCGGCGGATGCCCTCGAAGCGGGCGGGGTCGAAGCCGGGGCCGCCGCCATGGCCGCCATCGGGAGCGAAGTTCACTTCAGGGGTGCGACGCATCTGCCAGTCTCCAATGAACCCCCGGCTGGATCGTGCCGGGCATGGTGAAGAATTGACATTGCAACGCGGGATGTCGCCCCTAAACTGCGGGTGTGCGGCGCAACATGGTCAATCCAGCGACGTGCTGCGCTGCAAAACCGTAAATCCTGTAAATCGGGAGGGGTCATGTCCAAGCCGCTGATCGGGCGCACCGTGCGCCGCCTGCGCGCCGAGCGGGGGCTGACGCAGCAGGCGCTGGCCGCCCGGCTGGGCATCAGCGCCTCCTACCTGAACCTGATCGAGCACGACCAGCGCGCGGTGACGGCCGCGGTGCTGATCAAGCTGACCGAGGCGCTGGGCGTGGACATCGCCGCCCTGTCCGGCCAGGCGGAGCGCCAGCTGGAATCCGGCCTGCGCGAGGTGCTGGCCGACCCCCTGCTGGGCGTGGACTCCCTGCCGGAGGAGGAGCTGCGCGCCATGGCCGCCGCCGCGCCCAATGCGTCCCGCGGGGTGCTCGCGCTCTACCGCGCCTGGCGGGTGGCGCGGGAGGATGCGTCTGGCATCGCGCTCCCCTCGGGCCGCCGCCTGCTGCTGCCGAACGAGGAGGCGCGCGACTTCTTCCACGACCGCCAGAACCACTTTTTTCAGTTGGAGGACGCCGCCGAGGCCTTGGGCCACGCGATGGGCGCAGCGCCTGCCGAGATGAACCACGCCATCGCCGAGCGCCTTCGCCGCACCCATGGCGTGAGCGTGGAGGTGGTGCCGATGCCCGAGGCGGACCGCCGCTTCGACCCCGCGACGCGGCGCCTGTGGCTGAGCGAATCCCTGCCCCGCGAGGGCCGCGGCTTCCGCCTGGCCTTCCAGCTGCTGCTGCTGGAAGGCCGCGATGCCGTGGAAGCCGCGCTGGGTGGCTACGCGCCCACCACGCCCGAGGCCGCCGCGCTGATCCGCATCGGCCTGCTGAACTACGCCGCCGCCGCGCTGCTGATGCCCTACGCGCCCTTCCTGCACGCCGCCCGCGCGCTGCGCCATGACGTGGAGGCGCTGGCCGCGCGCTTCGGCACCTCCTTCGAGCAGGCGGCGCACCGCATGGCCACGATGCAGCGCGACGGGGCGCGCGGCGTGCCCTTCTTCTTCCTGCGGCTGGACCCGGCGGGGAACGTGACCAAGCGGTTCAGCGCCGCCGGCTTCCCCTTCGCGCGCTTCGGCGGCAACTGCCCCAAGTGGATGGTGCACCACGCCTTCAGCACGCCCGGCCAGGTGCGGGTGCAGGCGGCGGAGCTGGAGGACGGCGCCGCCTTCCTGTGCTTCGCCCGCGCCACCCACGGCCCTTCCCCGCGCTGGGGGGAGCCCGCGCCGATGCAGGTGGTCGCCATGGGCTGCGACGTGAACCGCGCTTCCGAAGTGGTCTATGGCGACGGGCTGGACCTGTCGCGCCGCGTGGGCATCGGCTTGTCCTGCCGGCTGTGCGAGCGGCCCGACTGCCGGTCCCGCGCATTCCCGCCGCTGGAGCACCGGCTGCGGCTGGACGCGAACGAGGACAGCGCGGCACCCTGGCGGTTCGAGAAGCGGGGGGGACGCGCGTGATCACCATCTACGGCAGGGCCAACAGCATCAACGTTATCAAGGCGCTGTGGTGCGCCGAGGAGCTGGGCACGGAGTACGAGCGCCTGGACGCCGGCATGGCCTTCGGCGTGGTGGACACGCCCGAATACCGCGCGCTGAACCCCAACGGGCGCATCCCGTCGCTGCGCCACGGCGAGGTCGCGCTGTGGGAAAGCAACGCCATCTGCCGCTACCTCTGCCTGCTGCATGGCGGCGACGCGCGCGGCCTGTACCCCACGACGCCTGGCGCCCGCGCCTCCGTGGAACGCTGGCTGGACTGGCAGCTTTCCACCCTCTCGCCGGCCGAGCGCGACCTGTTCTGGGGCATGGTCCGCACCGCGCCGGCCTCGCGCGACATGGCGGCGGTGGACCGCGCGGTGGCGAACAGTGCGGCCTGCTGGGCCATCCTGGACGCGCGGCTGGGCGATGGCCGCGCCTTCCTGGATGGCGAGGCCTTCACCCTGGCCGACCTGGTGCTGGGCTGCTTCGCCCGCCGCTGGTTCGGGCCCGAGGTGCGGGTGGCGGGCATGCCGGACTTCCCGGCGCTGTCCGCCTGGTACGCGCGCCTGGGCGAGCGGCCGGGCTTCCGCCGCTGGGTGGCGCCGCCGCTGACGTGACGCCCTAACCCGGCGTGATGCGGCTGATCTTCGTGCCGTTCAGCGCCAGCGCGGCCATCAGCCCCTGCTGGTCGAAGGTGATGGCGTAGACCGGTTCGCGCAGCGTCGTCGCCGTCACGTTCGCCTGGAGGCCGCGGTCGAGCACCACGACCGAGGGGCCGGTGCCGATCTCCCACCCCTCCGCCGCCATCAGCGCCCCTAGCGCGTCGTCCGTCATGAAGAACATGGCGAGGCCGGAGGATTGCGCGCCCGCCAGCAGCCCGAAGGACGCGCCGGCGATGGAGTAGTAGCCGACCGTCCGCCCGCCCTGCATCGCCGCGCCCTCGCCATACTGGCCGCCGACGATGAAGCCGCCCTGGATGATGCGCGGGAAGATCAGCACCGCCCGCGCCCCCTCGAACAGCGGCGCGGCGTTGGGCATGGAGCGCAGGCGCACCAAGGCCGCCTGCACGTCGGCGTCTATCTCGGCGCGGCTGGCGGCCTGGGCGGGCATCGCCACGGCCAGCGCGGGAAACAGCGCGGCGAGGCGGCGGCGGGTGAGGCAGGGCATGGCGCGTGGCTCCGTGCGGGTGCTGCCGCGCGAACGGGCGGAGGGC
>JALHNW010000188.1 GCA_022843345.1 Rubritepida sp.
CAGGCGGCCCAGCAGGCCGAGCAGCGGGCGCGCGAGGCGGCGGATGCCGCGGCCAGCGCCGCGTCGCGCTCCGCCCTGTGGTTCTTCGCCACCATGCTGCTGGCGGCCATCGCCGCCATGCTGGGCGCGCGCGCCGGCACCCGCGGCCTGGTGCTGGCGCACGACCGCAGTTAGAGCGCGGTCCTACAGGGCCTGGAGCCGGTCGTACTGCTGGCGGCTCCAGCCCACGTTCTCGTTGTGCAGGGGCACGCAGGCGGCGCGGAAGGCGGCGCGGTCCGGCTCCTGCACCACCTTGTTCTGGGCGCGGAACCAGGCCGGCAGCTCGCCCTCCTGCGCGCGGATGCTGGCGGTGCAGCGGTCCGCCGCCTGGGCCAGCACCTCGCGGAAGATGCCGCGATCCGCCTCGCTCAGCCGGCGCATGGTGCCGTTGCCGATGATGGTCAGCAGGCTTTCGGTGATGTGGCCGGTCAGGCTGATGTGCGTCTGCACCTCGTGGAACTTCTTGGCCTGGATGGTGGGCAGCGGGTTCTCCTGCGCGTCCACCGTGCCGTTCTGCAGCGCCAGGTACACCTCTGCGAAGGCGATGGGCGTGGCGTTCGCCCCGATGCCGCGCGCCAGCATCAGGTAGGAGGGCGCCTGCGGCACGCGCAGCTTCAGGCCGCGCGTGTCGGCCGGCGTCATGATGCTCTTGTTCGCCGTCATGTGGCGGTCGCCGTAATAGGTCAGCGCGACGGCGTGGTGGGTGGTCTGCCGGTCGTAGCCCGCCACCAGCTCGCGGTGCAGGTCACTCGCCCGGTATTTCTCGAAATGCGCGAAGTCGCGGAGCGCGTAGGGCGCGTGGGTGATCGCCATCGGGCGGAAGGACGCGCCGGCGAAGGCGACGCCCGTGTAGATGATGTCCACCGTGCCGAGCGTGAGGCCCTGGTTGATCTGCGGCTCGTTGCCCAGCGCGGAGGCGGCGAAGACCTCGATGTTCCAGCGCCCGTTGGTGCGCTCGGCGATGGTGCGCGCGGCCCATTGCGCCTCGGTGTGGTAGGCCTCGCCCACCTCGTACACGTGGGCCCAGCGCAGGCGCTGGCCCTGGGCGTGCGCGGCGTTGGAGATGAAGGGGGCGGCCAGCATGGCGCCCAGGCCGAGGCCGCGGCGGGTGATCATCGGACGGGTACTCCCTGACGAGTTGTTCTTGTGCGCCCCATGCTGCGGGAGGTGCGGCCCCTTCCGCAAGGGCATCGCGCGCGCCACCATGGCCCCCAAACGAGGGAGGGCACGCGCCATGGACAGCAACCCGGTCATCCGCCTGCACGAGGGCGACGGCGTCGTCATCGCCCGCCGCCCGCTGGCCGAGGGCACGCCCGTGGCCCCCAACGTGCTGGCCCGCGCGCGCATCCCGGCCGGGCACAAGGTCGCCACCCGCGGCCACGCCCCGGGCGAGGAGATCCGCCGCTACGGCCAGGTGATCGGCTTCGCGACGCAACCCATCGCGCCCGGCGAATGGGTGCACGTGCAGAACTGCGCCATGGGCGACTTCTCCCGCGACTACGCGTACGGCGCGGAACGGCGGCCCACCGACTACGTGGCGGTGCCGGAGCACTTCATGGGCTTCCGCCGCGCGCATGGCCGGGCGGCGACGCGCAACAGCATCGGCATCATCACCTCCGTCAACTGCGCCGCCCACGTGGCCGACCTGATCGCGCGGCACTTCGCGCGCGACCCCTTCGGCGAGGGGCCGGGCCGGCTGGACGCCTTCCCCCACGTGGACGAGGTGGTGGCGCTGACCCACAAGACCGGCTGCGGCATGACAGAGGGCGAGCCGCTGCGCGTGCTGCGCCGCACGCTGGCCGGCTTCGCGCGGCACCCCAACTTCTCCCACGTCATCGCCATCGGGCTGGGCTGCGAAGTGAACCAGCTGGGCGGGCTGCTGGAGGAGCAGCGCCTGGCCGGCCGCCTGCGGACGCTGACGATCCAGGACGAGGGCGGCACGCGCAAGACGGTGGAGCGCGGCATCGCCTTCGTGCGCGAGGTGCTGGCCGAGGCGAACGCCGCGCGGCGCGAGCCGGTGCCGGCGAGCGAGCTGTGCGTGGCGCTGCAATGCGGCGGCAGCGACGGCTATTCCGGCATCAGCGCCAACGTCGCGCTGGGCCACGCGTCGGATTTGGTGGTGCGGCACGGCGGCACCGTGATCCTGAGCGAATCCCCCGAGACCTACGGCGCCGAGCACCTGCTGACGCGGCGCGCCGTGACGCGCGAGACGGGCGAGAAGCTGGTGGAGGTGATGCGCTGGTGGGAGGAATACACGGCGCGCGAGGGTGCCGAGATGAACAGCAACCCCAGCCCCGGCAACAAGGCCGGCGGGCTGACGACCATCCTGGAGAAGTCGCTCGGCGCCATGGCCAAGGCGGGCACGACGGAGCTGGTGGACGTGGTGCGCTACGCCGAGGCGGTGACGGCTCGCGGCTTCGTGTTCATGGACACGCCCGGCTACGACCCGGTGGGGGCGACGGGGCAGGTGGCGGGCGGGGCGAACCTGATGTGCTTCACCACCGGGCGCGGCAGCGTGTTCGGCATGAAGCCCGCGCCGTCACTGAAGCTGGCGACGAACACGGCGATGTTCTCGCGGATGGAGGAGGACATGGACATCAATTGCGGGACGGTGCTGGACGGAAGCGAGAGCGTGGAGGAATGCGGGGCGCGGATCTTCCGGCACATGCTGCGGGTGGCGTCTGGCGAGAAGACGAAGAGCGAGGCGATGGGGTTCGGGGATGCGGAGTTCGCACCTTGGGTGCTCGGGGCGACGATGTAAGACCGAGTGTACATGAAATAAAAAACTCAGAAAGTGAGTTAGGATGAAAATGAAAAAGACAATCTTAAATTACATAACGTTTTACAAGAGTATGATAGAGGTCATATTTTGGGTAATTATATCAATTTTGTTGATTGCAGAACCGTTTTTGTTGACAGATTGGCAAACGATAGCTAGTTCCATAGGTCAGTTTGTTGACAAATTCACCAGTAATTTTCTATTGGGAATAACTGTTATAGTCGCAATAACAATGTTTTTTCTGGCTTCTGGCTCACCGCCCATTTCATTCTTTTTTTCCTGGCTTAGAGACAAGAAAAAATTAGGGGATTTACGAAAAAAAGAAATCTCGGAGGATATAAGAGCGGATTTTTTCCACACAGAACCAGACCATATATTTGCAGCAATTTATCGATCTTCGAATTTTAGCGCTTTAGAGTTAATTTCGTACCAATGCGCTATTCACAGGCGGCAAGCATACAGATCTTTTATAACCTCAATGCTTTTTATAGTAGGCGGAATATCTACTGCAATCTTAGGCGGGATGTTACTTCTAGTTTATAAATCTCGAATAATTATCAAAGAAGAAGCAACTTGGTCAGTACTATTGTCAAGTTTCACAGGATTAGCAGTATTTGTATTTGTAGAATTGGTCGCACTTTTTTTATTGAAGCAATTTCGATCTGCAATGGACGACTTCAAATATTTTGACACTGTTGCTAGATTGAAATTCGATCATTTGATTGCTTTAAAGATATGCGTGGATAACGATGGAAAAATAAGTCTAGATGATTTTATCAAGGTCAACGAAAATTTCAAAGAAAATAGTATACTGTCGGCGGGAAGCACGACGGAGCTTGTTCAGCTGAGGAACGCTCAAAGAGGAGATATGGAGGATCTAATAAGATCAGTTGAGAGTTTGATTAGAACTACGAAAGATAAAACAAAATAAAATAGGAATTATAACAGCTGAATCTAGTGTACCATGCAAAGCCACCTCTTACTCACCCGCAATAAGGAAACCCGCCGCAAAACCACCCCAGCGGGGGAGTGACGAACCCCACCACCCGCGGCAAGCTTCCCCGCAATGAACACCGTCCTCGAACCCGAATCCCTCTACCCCGACACCGCGGTCGAGGAAGGCATCCTCGCCCCCACCACCCGCCTCATCCGAGGCACCTGCAAGGCCTCCCTCGCCGAGCTCCCCCAAGAGTTCTGCGACCAGGCCGACGCGCTCATGACGCTCCGCATGGCCGTCCCCAAGGAAGCGCTCGACCGCTTTCCCAAGCTCAAATACGTCCTCCGCATGGGCGTGGGCTATGACCGCGTGGACCGCGCCGAATGCGCCCGCCGCGGCATCCTCGTCGCCAACATCCCCGACTACGGCACGCAGGAGGTGGCGGAAACGGCCATCACCCTCGCCCTCTCCCTGCGCCGCGGCCTGGTCCTCTACCACGACGCCATGCGCGCCGACCCGCCCATCCCCTGGGGCGTCCAGCGCAGCACGATCGTGCGAAGGCTGGAAACCCAGACCTTCGGCGTCCTCGGCCTCGGCCGCATCGGCACGGCCGCCGCCTTGCGGGCCAAGGCGCTCGGCTTCCGCGTGGTGTTCTTCGACCCCCACCTCCCCAACGGCGCCGACCGCGCGCTCGGCATCACGCGCGCGCCGAGCCTGGAGGCGCTGCTGCGCCAATCCGACGTGCTGTCCGTTCACTGCCCGCTCACCCGCGCCACCCGCGGCCTGGTGGGCGCCGCCGAGCTGGCCCTGCTGCCGCAGCACGCCGTGGTGGTGAACACGGCGCGGGGGCCCATCCTGGACCTGGACGCGCTGGAAGCCGCGCTGCGCGACGGCCGCCTCGCCGGCGCGGGCCTGGACGTGCTGCCCGTCGAACCCCCGGTGCCCGAGCCCGCCCTGCTGCGCGCCTACCGCGCCCGCGAGCCGTGGCTGGGAGGCCGCCTCGTCATCCTCCCCCACATCGCCTTCCACAGCCCCGAGGCGTGGGACGACATCCGCACCAAATCCGCCGAAACCATGCGCGACCTGCTGGCGGGCCTGCGCACCAACGTCATCCCGCCAGACAGCGACTGAGCGCCAGGGACAGCCCCACGCACGGCGCCTGCACGGCGCGCGCGCCGGGCGCGGCGTGCGGCAGCTCCGCCAGCGTTTCCTCCAGGCAATCCAGTACCGGCACCCCGGGCAGCAGCGGCCGCAGCCGCGCGGCCAGCCCCACCAGCCCGGCGCCGCCCAGCACCACGCAGGCGCTGCCG
>JALHNW010000189.1 GCA_022843345.1 Rubritepida sp.
GACATGGGCCGCGCCGTCCACCCCGCGCGCCAGGCCGGAGATCACGGCGACGTCCTTCAGGGCCAGCGTCTCCGCCAGCTCCTCGGCGAAGCGGCAGCCATGGGCGGAGGCGTTGCGCGCCCCCACCAGCGCCACGCCGCGCTGCGCCAGCACCTCCGCGCGCCCCTCGACGGCCAGCACCAGGGGCGCGTCGTCCAGCAGCGCCAGCAATGGCGGCCAGTCCGGATCGCCGGGGAAGAGCAGCCGGGCGCCGCGCTTGTCCAGCGCCTCCATCTCGCGGCGCGCCGCGTCGCGTGGGAAGGCGCGCGCCCCCAGCGCCTCCAGCGCCGCCTCCGCGCCGCCGTGGCGTGCCAGAAGGCGGCGGTGCAGCACGCTGCCCACGCCATCGGTGCGCGCCAGGCGCAGCCGGGCGAGAGTCACTTGCGGCCGATCCGCGGCTCCGTCCCGTCCAGCAGCCGCTTGATGTTCGCCTCGTGCCGCCCGATCACGTAGGCGCCCGCCACGGTGACGGCGGTGGCCGAGACCGCGTCGGTGAACCAGAAGGCCGATGCCGCGCCCGCCACCATCGCCGCCATCGCCCCCACCGAGGAGATGCGCGACAGCGCCGCCCCCGCCAGCCAAGCCAGCGCCGCCACGACGAAGACCGGCCAGGACAGCCCCAGCATCACCCCCAGCGCCGTCGCCACCCCCTTGCCGCCCTGGCCCTGGAGCCATGGCGGGTGGCAATGCCCCAGCACCGCCGCCAGCGCGGCGAAGGGCGCCCAGTTCCAGCCCAGCAGCGTGCCCACCAGCCAAACCGCCAGCGTGCCCTTCAGGGCGTCCAGCAGCAGCGTGGCCGCCGCCAAGCCCTTGTGCCCCGTCCGCAGCACGTTGGTCGCGCCGATGTTGCCCGAGCCGATGGCGCGGATGTCGCCCAGCCCGGCCCACTTGGTCAGCAGCAGCCCGAAGGGGATGGAGCCCAGGAAGGCCGCGATGAGCGTGGCGAAGCCACCGGCGAAGATGTCGTTCATCCGAACACGCGCCTTCCCTGCTTCCAGGTGCCGATCACCCGGCCTTCCAGCGCCCTGCCGTCCCAGGGCGTGTTCTGCGCCTTGCCCGGCATCCGGCCCGCCCGCACCTGCCAGGCGCGGTCCGGCTGGAACAGGCACAGGTCGGCCGGCGCGCCGACGCGCAGCGTGCCGGCCTCGATGCCCAGCAGCGCCGCCGGGCGGCTGGTCAGCAGCGCCACCGCCTGCATCAGCGGCAGGTCGCCCGCCTGCACGCGCGCCAGCGTCACGGCCAGCAGCGTGGCCAGGCCGGTGCCGCCGGCCAGGGCCTGGGCGAAGGGCAGGCGCTTGTCGTCGGCGTCCTGCGGCGCGTGGTCGGAGGCCACCGCATCCACCGTGCCATCCGCCAGCGCCGCCACGACGGCCAGCCGGTCGGCATCCGCCCGCAGCGGCGGGGAGAGCTTGGCATATGTGCGGAAGCCGCCGATCGCCGTCTCGTTCAGGTCGAAATAGGGGGGCGCGGTGTCGCAGGTCACGCGCAGCCCTTCCTCCTTCGCGCGGCGGATCAGCGCCAGCGCGGCACCCGTGCTGACATGGGCGAAATGCACCTGCCCACCGGTGAGCCGGGCGAGCGCGATGTCGCGGGCCACCTGGATCGCCTCGGCGGCCGCCGGCACGCCGGGCAGGCCGAGGCGCGTCGCCAGCTCGCCCTCCGTCGCCACGCCGGTGGACAGCGACGGCTCCTCCGGATGCTGCACCACCATCATGCCGAAGGCCCGCGCGTAGGACAGCGCCAGCCGCATGGTGCGCGCCGAGGCGATGGCCCGGTTGCCGTCGGAGAAGGCGACCGCACCGGCTTCGCGCAGCAGCCCCAGCTCCACCAGCTCCAGCCCGGCGCAGCCCTTGGTGGCGGCGGCGACGGGCAGCAGCGTGACGGAGCGCGTGGCCTCGCCCCGCCGCGCCAGCCATTCCACCAGCGCCGGGTCGTCCAAGGCGGGGTCGGTGTCGGGCGGCACGCAGATCGTCGTCACACCCCCTGCGGCGGCGGCCTGGGCGGCGGAGGCGATGGTCTCGCGGTGCTCGGCGCCCGGCTCGCCGACGCGCGCGCGCAAATCCACCAGCCCCGGGCACAGCACGGCGCCGCCGGCATCCAGCTCGTCGGCGCCCTCCATCGCCGCATCGGCCCCGATGGCCGCGATGCGCCCGCCCTGCACCGCCAGCGCCCCGGGCGCGTCCAGCCCCGAGGCCGGGCAGAGCAGGCGGGCATTGGTGATCCGCAGCGGCCGCATCAGACGGGTTTCTCCATGAAGACGCGGCGCATCGGCGGCTCGCCCGCCCGATGCGTCTCGCGGAAGCCGAGGCGCGCGTAGAGCGCGACGTTCGGCGCCATCCGCTCGTTGGTGTAGAGCCACAGCACGCGGTGCCCGCGCCGCCGCGCCTCGTCCTCCGCGAAGGCGATCAACGCGCGGCCCAGCCCCTGGCCGCGCGCCTCGGGCACCACGGCCACGTTGTCCAGCAGCAGGCCCGGCGCCTCGTCGCGCAGCACGATGGCAGCGGCATCGCCGTGGAACCAGGCCTCGCCGGCCGTGCATTGCGCGTCGTGGTCCTCGTCCATCGGCGCCGGGCGCGCGCCGACCAGCGGCACCCAATGGGCGTAGGCGGCGCGGGTGATGGCGCGCAGCAAGGGGCCGTCGGCGGCGGTGCCGGGGCGGATCATGCGTTGCGCCGCAGCCGGCGGGACAGCACGTCCAGCACCGCCATCCGCACGGCCACGCCCATCTCCACCTGCTCGCCGATCACGCTGCGTGCCGGGTCGTCGGCCACCGCGCTGTCGATCTCCACGCCGCGGTTCATCGGGCCGGGGTGCATGACGATGGCGTCGGGCTTCGCCACTTCCAGCTTCGCCGCGTCCAGCCCGAAGAAGCGGAAGTATTCGCGGCTCGACGGCACCAGGCCGCACGTCATCCGCTCCTTCTGAAGGCGCAGCATCATCACGACATCGGCATCGGCGAGGCCCGCGCGCATGTCGTGGAACACCTGCACGCCCAGCCGCGCGCATTCCGCCGGGATCAGCGTCGGCGGCCCCACCACGCGCAGCCTGGCGCCCATGGCGGAGAGCAGGTGGATGTTGGAGCGCGCCACCCGCGAATGCAGAACGTCGCCGCAGATCGCCACCACCAGGTCGGACAGGGCGCCCTTGTGGCGGCGGATGGTCAGCGCATCCAGCAGCGCCTGGGTCGGGTGCTCATGCGTGCCGTCGCCCGCGTTGATCACCGCCGCGTCCACCTTCTGCGCCAGCAGCGAGGGCGCGCCGGACTGGGGGTGCCGCACCACCAGCAGGTCCGTCTTCATGGCGTTGAGCGTGGCCGCCGTGTCCAGCAGCGTCTCGCCCTTGTTCACGCTGGAGGTGCTGACGGACATGTTCACGATGTCCGCCCCCAGCCGCTTGCCCGCGAGCTCGAAGGAAGTGCGGGTGCGGGTGCTGTCCTCGAAGAACAGGTTGATGAGGGTGCGGCCCTTCAGCAGGTCGCGCTGCGTCTTGCCCTGGCGGTTCAGCAGCGCGTAGCTCTCGGCCAGGTCCAGCAGGGCGTTGATGTGCGGCGGCTCCAGCCCCTCGATTCCCAGCAGGTGGCCGGTGGGCAGGATGGGAAAGGAGAAGCCGCTCATGGCCCGCGCTTGTAGCCGCCCGCGCCCGCGCCGGCCAGCGCCCTACATCCGGCAGGACAGGGTGAGCGCGGCGCGCAGCGCGGCCTGCGGCACCGGCGCGGCGACGGCGCTGGTGCCCAGCGGCAGGTGGCTTTCCCGGCCCGGCCCGACGATGAAGGGGCCGAAGGGCGTCGCCCCCTCCACCCCGGCCACCGGGCTGCGCTGCGCCGTGTAGCCCCAGGGCCGCGAACCCTGGTTCGCGATGACGGCGACGTGCTGGAGCCGCTGCCCGGACGGATCGGCCCGCGTCTCGAAGCGCTGGAGCACGAGGTCCTGGCCGCAGATCCCCTGCGCCGCCACGGGCGCGGCGGCGAGGGTGAGGGCCCACAGGGCGGAGAGGGCGGCGGCGGCGAGGCGCATGGATGGCTCCGGTCGGCGGGTTGCGGCTCCCCCCGGTTAGCGTGGCGCGGCGCGGCCTGCCAATCGGCGGCGGCGATCAGCGGGATCGGCTGGCGTCCAGCGCGCCTTGCAGCATCCAGGCCGCGGCCGCCGAATCCACCGCCGCCGCGCGCTTCTTCCGCGAAAGGTCCGCCTCCTGGATCATCGCCCGGTTGACGGCGGCGGAGGACAGCCGCTCGTCCCACAGCGCCGCGGGCAGGCCGCAGCGCTCCGACAGGTCCCTGGCCCAGTCGCTCGCCGCCTGCGCCGCCGGGCCGCGCGTGCCGTCCATGGACAGCGGCAGCCCCACCACCAGCCCGCCCACGCCATTGGCCGCCAGGAAGGGGGCGAGGGCCGCCGCCACCTTGCCCAGCTTGTCCCGCTTCACGGATGGCGCGGGGGTGGCGAGCATCAGCCCCACGTCGGAAAGCGCGATGCCGATGGTCCGGCTGCCGAGGTCCAGCCCCAGCAGCCGCTGGCCGGGCGTGAGGCTTGCGCGGAGTTCCGCCATGGATAGAAGTGGCATGACGGCCTGATGGCCCCCCTTGATCGGAATTGCAAACCCATGTCGCTCGACGCCGAGACGGTGCGGCGCGTGGCCCGGCTGGCCCGGCTGCGCGTGGACGAAACGGAGATCCCCCGCCTCACCGGGGAGATGAACGGCATCCTGGGCTGGGTGGAGCAGCTCCAGTCCGTGGACACCGCGGGGGTGGAGCCGCTGGCCGGCGGCAACCCCGGCGGGGCCAGCCTGCCCTGGCGCGAGGACCGCGTGACCGATGGCGGCCAGGCCGAGGCCGTGCTGGCCAATGCCCCCGACCGCCAGGGCGACTGGTACGGCGTGCCGAAGGTGGTGGAATGACCCTGACCGACCTCACGATCGCCGGCGCCCGCCGCGCGCTGCTGGCCGGCGACACCACGCCGCTGGCGCTGGCCGAGGCGCATCTCGCCGCGATCGAGCGCGTGAACCCGCGCCTGAACGCC
>JALHNW010000190.1 GCA_022843345.1 Rubritepida sp.
CGGCGGCGCTGAACCAGGCGGTGCGCGCCGCGCTCGCCGAGCCCGACGTGGTCCGCATCTACGAGGCCGAGGGCGCCCGCCCCGCCCCCTCCTCGCCCGAGGAATTCGCGGCCGCGCTCGCCGCCGACATCGCGCGCTTCCGGGAGGTCGCGGCGGCCGCCAACATCCGCGCCGACTGAGGGCGCCGCAACCGTCCCAGCCCGACGCCGTTGCGGGCCGCATGGACATCCGCGCCCTCGATGCCGGCTTCATGCGGCCCTATGGCGGCCGCCTCTGGGATGGCGACACCCCGGGCCTGGGCCCCGCGCGCCTGGCCTGCCGCTGCCTGCTTCTGGACCACCCGGACGGGCTGGTGCTGGTGGACACCGGCTTCGGCCTGGCCGACGCCGCCGACCCCTCGCGCATCGCGCTCGCGTTCCGCCTGTCCGACCGGCCGACGCTCGACCCCGCCTTCGCCGCCATCACCCAGATCCGCGCGGCGGGGCTGGACCCGCAAAGGGTGCGCCACGTCGTGATGACGCACCTGGATTTCGACCACGCGGGCGGCCTGTCGGACTTCCCCTGGGCGCAGGTCCACGTCCCGGCCACCGAGGCACGCGCCGCCCGCGCGCAGGACGGGGTGAAGGCCCGCCAGCGCTGGCGCCCGCAACAACTGCCGGCCACCATGGCGGAGCACGACGCGCCCGGCCCCGACTGGTTCGGCCTGCCCACCCTCGCCGGCCCGCCCGAGGGCATCCTGCTCGTCCCCCTTCCCGGCCACACGCCCGGCCATTGCGGCGTGGCGGTCCGCGCCGCCGAAGGCTGGGTGCTGCACGCGGGCGACGCCGTCTTCATGCACGCCGAGCTGGAGGCGGAAGGCCGCGCCCCGCCGCTCGCCCTGGCCTACGAGGCGATGATGCAGAGCGACGGCGCGCAGCGCCACGCCAGTGCGCGCCGCCTGCGCGAGCTGAAGGCGGCCCACGGCGCGGAGGTGACCATCCTCTGCACCCACGACCCGCGCCGCCCCGACTCGCCGCGCCTGCGGGACCTTTGACGGACGCGCCCCGCCGCGCGACCCTGCCCGCCCATGCCCGCCATTCCCCGCAAAACCTTCGACGCCACGCGGCGCGGCCCGCTGCACGGCCTGCGCGTGGTGGACCTCTCGCGCCTCGTCGCCGGCAACGTCGCCACCCGCGTGCTGGCCGATGCCGGCGCCGAGGTCGTCAAGGTCGAGCCGCCCGAGGGCGACACGCTGCGCGCCTGGCGCGTCGAGGGCGTCGAGACCTCGTGGAAGGCCTTCTGCCGCAACAAGCGCTCCGTCTGCCTGGACCTGCGCGCGCCCGAGGGGATCGCCGTCGTGAAGCGCCTCGCCGAGGGGGCGGCGATCCTGGTGGAATCCTTCCGCCCCGGCGTGCTGGAGGCGATGGGCCTGGCCCCGGAGGCACTGCACGCCATCAACCCCGCGCTGGTGATCCTGCGCGTCTCCGGCTGGGGCCAGGACGGGCCGTTCGCGCACAAGCCCGGCTTCGGCACGCTGGTGGAGGGCTACAGTGGCTTCGCGGCGATCAACGGCTTCGCGGACCGCGAGCCGGTGCTGCCGCCGATGTTCATGGGCGACACCTATGCCGGCCTGCACGGCGCGGCCGCCGCCATGATCGCGCTGCGCCACGCCGAGGCGACCGGCGAGGGCCAGGTGGTGGACCTTTCCCTGTTCGAGCCGCTCTTCGCCGTGCTGGACCCGCAGATGGCCAACTGGCGCCTCACCCAGCGCCGCAAGCCGCGCACCGGGTCACGCTCCACCAACACCGCCCCGCGCAACGCCTACGCCACGAAGGATGGCGGCTGGGTCTGCCTCTCCGCCTCCACCCAGGGCATGACGGAGAAGCTGTTCCGCGCCATCGGCCGCGAGGACCTGGTCACCGACCCGCGCTACGCCACCAACCCGCAGCGCCTGAAGCACGCGGCGGAGCTGGACGCCATCATCGGCGGCTTCGTGGGCGCGATGACGCTGGACGAGTGCTGCGCCTTCTTCGACCGCGCCGGCGTCACCATCGGCCCGGTGATGGACGCGCCCCGGCTGGAGCAGGACCCCTACGCGCTGGGCCGCGAAGCCCTGGTGGAGGTGCCGGACGACGACATGCCGGGCGGCGCCTTCCCCATGTCGGGCGAGACGCCGCGCCTGTCGCTCACGCCCAACGTGCTGGCGCGGCCCGCGCCCAGGCTGGGCCAGGACAATGACGACATCCTCGCGCCCCTGCTGGGCGCCGGGGAAGTGACGCGGCTGCGGGCGGCGGGCATCCTGTGCCCATGAGCCAGACCGACCCCGCCCTGATGACGGCGGAAGACCTCCTCGCCCTCTACGCGACCCGCTGCCTGTCGCCCGTGGAGGCGCTGAAGGCCGTCACCGAGCGCATCGCGCGCATGAACCCCTGGGTGAACGCCTTCGCCGCCCTCAACCCCCGCGCCATCCAGGCGGCGGGCGAGAGCGAGGCGCGCTGGATGGCCGGCCGCCCCATGGGCGCGCTGGACGGCGTGCCCGCCACGGTGAAGGACCTGCTGCACCTGGCCGGCTTCCCCACCCGCCGCGGCTCGCGCACCACCGACGCCACGCCGGCCACGGAGGACAGCCCGGCCGTGATGGGCCTGAAGCAGGCCGGCGCCGTCATCATCGGCAAGACCACGACGACCGAGTTCGGCTGGAAGACGCCCGGCGACTGCCCGCTGCACGGCATCACCCGCAACCCCTGGGACCGGACACGCACGCCCGGCGGGTCGAGCAGCGGCGCGGGTGCGGCGGCCGCCGCCTGCTTCGGCCCCCTGCACATCGGCACCGATGCGGGGGGGTCCATCCGCATCCCCGCCGCCTGGTGCGGCGTGGTGGGCGTGAAGCCCTCCTTCGGCCGGGTGCCGCAATGGCCGCTGGGCGCCTTCGCCTCGGTCGCCGTCGCCGGCCCCATGGCGCGCTCCGTGCGCGACTCGGCGCTGATGCTGAACGCGCTGGCCCGCCACGACCGGCGCGACCCCTTCTGCCTGCCCGACGATGCCCGCGACTGGCGCGACAGCGTCGAATCCGGCGTGCGCGGCCTGCGCGTGGCGGTGGTCCGCCGCCAGGGCTTCGACGCCCCTTGCGACGCCGAGGGCTGGGCCGCGCTCGACCTCGCCGCCAAGGCCCTGGAAGCCCAGGGCGCGATCGTCGAGGAGGCCGAGCCCGCCCTGCCCGACATCCGCGCGGTCTTCGGCCGCGTCTGGGGCGTGGCGATGGCGCGCCTGGTCGCCGGCATCCCCGAGGACCGCCGCGCCCTGCTCGATGCCGGCATCCTCGACGTGGCGCGCGACCAGTCCACCATGACCGCCGCCGAGTTCCTGGGCGCCGAAGCGCTGCGGATCGAGGCCGCCCACGCCATGGCGCAGTTCCACGCGCGATTCGACCTGCTGCTGACCCCCTGCACCCCCACCGCCGCCATCGCCGCCGACCAGCCCACCCTGCACCCGCAGCTGGCGCTGTGGCGCGACTGGGCGCCCTGGACCTTCCTGTTCAACCTGTCGCGCCAGCCGGCGATCTCCGTGCCCGTGGGCCTGGATTCCGCGGGCATGCCGCGCGCCGTGCAGGTCGCCGCCGCGCTGTACCGCGACGACCTGGCGCTGCGCGGGGCGCGGGCGCTGGAGGCCGCCGTTCAGGCACCGGCCGCGCCCGCCTTGTAACGAGACTGCAACCGTGCTTCACGCGCCGCACGGACACGGCGCGTGGGGCAGGACACGGATGCGGCTCGTCACCTTCGATTGCGGCCAGGGTGCACGGCTGGGCGCCTTCACGGCATCCGGCATCCGCGACCTCGGCCCGCGCAGCATGATGGACGCCATCGCCGACCTCGCGGCCATCCGCGCCGCCTGCGAGGGCGCGCCCCTGGTCACCGCCTGCAAGCTGCTCGCCCCCCTGCCGCGCACGCCCAAGAACATCTTCTGCGTCGGCAAGAACTACCACGAGCACGCGAAGGAATTCGCCGGCTCCGGCTTCGACGGCGGCGCGAAGGACGTGGTGCCGCCCTTTCCCGTGGTCTTCTCCAAGCCGCACACCAGCATCATCGGCCATGGCGAGCCGATCCTCTCCGCGCTCGATCCCACCGGCGGGCTGGACTACGAGGGCGAGCTGGCCGTGGTCATCGGCACCGGCGGGCGCGGCATCGCCAAGGCCGACGCGCTGCGCCACGTCTTCGGCTACACCATCGTCAACGACGTGACGGCGCGCCACCTGCAGAAGCGCCACAGCCAGTGGGTGCTGGGCAAGGGGCTCGACAGCTTCTGCCCCATGGGCCCCGCCATCCTCACCGCGGACGAGGTGCCCGACCCGGGCGCGCTGACCCTGTCCACCTGGGTCAACGGCCAGCGCCGGCAGCACGCCCCGGTGTCCGACCTCATCTTCGACATCCCCACGCTCATCGAGGCGATCAGCGCCGGCATCACGCTGGAGCCGGGCGACGTGATCGCCACCGGCACGCCCGCCGGCGTGGGCATCGGCGCCAGCCCCCCGGTCTTCCTCAAGCCCGGCGACATCATCCGCATCGAGGTGCCGGGAATCGGCGTGCTCGAGAACCCGGTCGCGTAGGAACACCCGCCATGCTCCGCCAGCCGCTCGTCCAGGCCGCCCGCCGCCGCCTGATCGCCACCCCGCTCCCTCCCGCCCCACCCGCGCCCCGCCCGGCCGAGACGGCGCAGGTGGTCCAGATGCAGCCGCCGCAGCCGCAGCAGGGCTGACGCCCCTTCCCCGCCGGGGGGAATCGCCGCAGAACGGGGCGAAGGGCCCGCGTGACGGGCCGGAGGAACCGCCATGCCAACGACTCGACGCGCCATCCTGGCCGCGCCCGCCCTGCTGCCCGCCGCCGCCGCCGCGCAAGGCGCCTTCCCCGACCGCGCGCTCACGATGATCGTGGGCTTCCCGCCCGGCGGCCAGGCGGACCTCGCCGCCCGGCCCGTCGCCGCGGCGATGGAGCGCGCGCTGCGCCAG
>JALHNW010000191.1 GCA_022843345.1 Rubritepida sp.
TCGATGCGGCGGCGGCGCGCGACGCCTCGCCGGCGCTGTGGCCCGCGCCCGCCAAGCCGATGCACGCGGTGGTCGGCGGGGCGGAAAGCGCGGAGTTCCTGCGCCAGACCCACGACTTCGCCAGGGCCTGGGGCGGGGCGGCGGTGGTGCTGGCGGGGCTGGACCACTTCACCGTCATGGGCCCGCTGGAGGACCCCGCGCATCCGCTGGCGCGCCGTGCTGCGGCGCTTGCATGGCAGGCATGCGGCGCGCTACGAAGTGCTTGAACCTTGAAACATCGCGCCCCGGAGAAACGTCCATGCCGCACCTGAACACCTCCCGCCGCATGCTGCTGGCCGCCGGTGCCGCGGGGCTGGCCGCGCCGGCCCTGGCGCAGAACGCGCCCATCAAGGTCGGCCTCGTCGCCGTGCTGACGGGGCCGCAGGCGGCGCTGGGCACCCAGCTGCGCGACGGCTGGATGCTGGGCATGCGCCAGCTCAACAACCAGCTCGGCGGCCGCCCGGTCGAGACGATCGTGATCGACGACGAGCTGCGGCCTGACGTGGCGGTGACCAAGGTGCGCGCGGCGCTGGAGCGCGACCGGGTGGATTTCGTCGTCGGCGTCGTGTTCTCCAACATCCTCGCCGCGATCATGCGGCCGGTGACGGAGGCCAACACCTTCCTCATCTCCACCAATGCCGGGCCGTCCACCTTCGCCGGGCGCGGCTGCAACCCGTTCTTCTTCGCCACCTCCTACAACAACGACCAGGTCCACTCCGTCATGGGGCAGGCGGCGCAGGATGACGGGCGGCGGCGCGTCTTCCTGCTCACCCCCAACTACCAGGCCGGGCGCGACGCCATGGCCGGCTTCAAGTCGCGCTTCCGCGGCGAGGTGGTGGACGAGGTCTACGTGCCGCTGACCCAGCTCGACTTCTCGGCCGAGCTGGCGCGCATCGCCTCGCTCCGGCCCGACGCGGTGTTCACCTTCATGCCGGGCGGGCTGGGCGTGAACCTGGTGCGGCAGTACCGGCAGGCGGGGCTGGCGAACATCCCCTTCCTGAGCACCTTCACGGTGGACGAGGCGACGCTGCCGGCGCAGGGCGAGGCGGCGCTGGGCTTCTTCAGCGGCACCAACTGGGCGCCCAACATGGACAACCCCGCCAACCGCGCCTTCGTGCGCGACTTCGAGGCGGCGTTCAACTACGTCCCCGCATCCTACGCCGCGCAGACCTTCGACGCGGCGAACCTGCTGAACGGCGCGGTGCGCCGGGTGGGCGGCAACCTCGCCGACAAGAACGCGCTGCGCGCCGCCATCGCCGCGGCCGACTTCCAGAGCGTGCGCGGCGCCTTCCGCTTCGGCGCGAACCAGTTCCCGGTGCAGGATTTCTGGCTGGCGCAGGTGGCCCGCCGCCCCGACGGCCGCTTCCAGACCGAGACGGTGCGCCGCGTCCTGGAGGCCAACGTGGACCCCTGGGCGGGCGAGTGCCGGATGCCCGCGCGGATCTGAGCGCGGGATGCTGCTCGTCGTCCAGGCGCTGAATGGCCTGCAATTCGGCATCCTGCTGTTCCTGGTGGCCGCCGGGCTGACGCTGGTCTTCGGCGTGATGGACTTCATCAACCTGGCGCACGGCGTGCAGTACATGATCGGCGCCTACCTGGGCGCCACGCTGGCCGCGGCCACCGGCTCCTTCTGGGGCGGGCTGCTGCTGGCGCTGCCGGCGGCGCTGCTCGTCGGGCTCGTGCTGGAATGGCTGGTGTTCCGGCACCTGTACGCGCGCGACCACCTGTCGCAGGTGCTGGCGACCTTCGGGGTGATCCTGTTCCTCAACCAGGGGGTGAAGTTCGTCTTCGGCGCCGCACCCCTGCAGATGCCGGTGCCCGAGGCGCTGTCGGGCGGCGTGCCGATCATGGAGGGGCTGCTGTATCCCACCTACCGCCTCGCCATCCTCGCCGCCGGCCTCGCCACCGCCGCGCTGCTGTGGTTCCTGGTGGAGCGCACCAAGGCCGGCATGCTGGTGCGCGCGGGTGCGGCCAACGCGCCGATGCTGGGCGCGCTGGGCGTGAACGTGGACCGGCTGTTCATGCTGGTCTTCGGCTTCGGCGCCATGCTGGCGGGCTTCGCCGGCGTGATGGCCGCGCCCATCCTGAGCGTGGAGCCGGGGATGGGCGACAACCTGCTGATCCTCGCCTTCGTGGTGATCGTGATCGGCGGCATCGGCTCGGTGCGCGGCGCCTTCATCGCCGCCTTGCTGGTGGGGCTGGTGGAGACGATCGGGCGTTCGGCGATGCCGGACCTGATGCGGCTGTTCCTCGACCCCTCGGCGGCGCGGCAGGCGGGGGCGGCGATGGCCTCCATGCTGGTCTACGTCGTGATGGCGCTGATCCTGGCCGTGAAGCCGGCCGGGCTGTTCCCGGTGAAGCGATGAGGTGGCGCGACGCCTCCCTGCCGCTGCTGGTCTTCGCCGCGCTGGCCATCGCACCCTTCATCGGCTTCGGGCAGGGCCACGCGCTGACGCTGCTGGCGCGCGCGATGATCTTCGGCATGGCGGCGATGTCGCTGTCCCTGCTGGTCGGCGGCGCGGGGCTGGTGTCGCTGGGCCATGCCGCGATGCTGGGCGTGGGCGCCTATGCCGTGGTGGTGCTGGACCATGCGGGGGTGACGGAGGCGCTGGTCGTGCTGCCCGTCGCCGTGCTGGCGGCGGCGCTGTTCGCGCTGCTGACGGGGGCGGTGGCGATCCGCACCTCGGGCGTGCACTTCATCATGATCACGCTGGCCTTCGGGCAGATGGCGTTCTTCACCACCTCCTCGCTCGCCATATACGGCGGGGATGACGGCTACACGCTGTTCAGCCGGATGGAGGTGGCGGGGTCGCGCTTCCTGGAGGGGCGGCTGGCCTTCCACTTCACCTGCCTGGCGCTGCTGGCCGGCACCTGGCTACTGGTGCAGGCGCTGCTGGACAGCCGCTTCGGGCGCGTGCTGCGCGCCGCCCAGCAGAACGAGGTGCGCGCGCAGGCGGTGGGCTTCGCGCCCTACCGCTACCGCCTCGTCGCCTACGTCATCGCCGGCGCCATCGGCGGGATGGCGGGGGTGCTGCTGTCCCAGGCCGCCGAGTTCGTCGCACCCGCCTACCTGACGTGGCAACGCTCGGGCGACCTGCTGTTCATGGTGATCCTGGGCGGGCTGGCCGGGCCGCATGGCGCGCTGGTGGGCGCGCTCGCCATCGTGCTGATCGAGGAGTGGCTGGCGGAGCTTACCGAGCACTGGCGGATGATCTTCGGGCCCATGCTGATCCTGTGCGTGTTCTTCCTGCGCGGTGGGCTGGTGGGGCTGCTGCGGCGATGAGCGCGCTGCTGGAGCTGCGCGGCCTGAGCAAGCGCTTCGGCGGGCTGGCGGTGACGCAGGACGTGTCGCTGTCGCTGGCGCTGGGCGAGGTGCACGCGCTGATCGGCCCGAACGGCGCGGGCAAGACGACGCTGATCCACCAGGTCTCCGGCACGCTGGCGCCCGATGCCGGGCAGGTGGTGTTCCTGGGCGAGGACGTGACGGCGCTGGGCCTCGCCGCGCGGGCGCGGCGGGGGCTCGCGCGGTCCTTCCAGATCACCTGCCTGCTGCCCGGCTTCTCGGCGCTGGAGAACGTGGCGCTGGCGGTGCAGGCGCGCTCCGGCTCCTCCTTCCGCTTCTTCCGGCCGGCGCGGGGCGAGGCGGCGCTGAACGCGCGGGCGATGGCCGCGCTCGACGAGATGGGACTGGCGGCGCGGGCGGGGGTGCCGGCCTCCGCCCTCTCGCACGGCGAGAAGCGGCAGCTGGAATTGGCCATCGCCCTGGCGATGGAGCCGCGCGTGCTGCTGCTGGACGAGCCGCTCGCCGGCACGGGGGCGGAGGAGGCGGAACGGCTGATCGCGCTGCTGCGCGGCCTGAAGCAGCGCTTCGGCATCCTGCTGATCGAGCACGACATGCCCGCCGTCTTCGCGCTGGCGGACCGGATCAGCGTGCTGGCGCAGGGCAAGGTCATCGCCTCGGGCACGCCCGACGCCATCCGCGCCGACGCGCAGGTGCGCGCGGCCTACCTGGGGGATGATGAATGAGCTGCGCCGCCGATTCACGCCTGCGGGCTGGCGCCCTCCGGCGATCGGGGGCGTGATGCTCTCCGTCGAGGCCCTCGCCGCCGCCTACGGCCCCGCCCCCGCCCTGGCCGGGGTGGAGCTGGCCGTCGGCGCGGGCGAGGTGGTGACGCTTCTGGGCCGCAACGGCATGGGCAAGACCACCACGGTTCGCGCCATCATGGGGCTGCTGCCCTCCGTCGGCGGGCGCGTCACCGGCGGGCGCATCGCCTTCGACGGCACGGCGCTGGTGGGCCGGCCGTCGCACGAGATCGCGCGGCGCGGGCTGGGGCTGGTGCCCGAGGGCCGGCAGGTCTTTCCCACGCTGAGCGTGCGCGAGAACCTGGTGGCCACCCAGCGCCCCGGCTTCTGGGACCTCGGCGCCGTCTACGCCCTGTTCCCCCGCCTGCGGGAGCGCGAGGGCAACAGCGGGCGCAACCTGTCGGGCGGCGAGCAGCAGATGCTGGCCATCGGCCGCGCGCTGCTGACCAACCCGCGGCTGCTGATCCTGGACGAGGCGACCGAGGGGCTGGCGCCGCTGATCCGCGCCGAGATCTGGGCCTGCCTGGAGCGCCTGAAGGCCGAGGGGCAGAGCATCCTGCTGATCGACAAGAACCTGTCCCACGTCCTGCGCCTGGCCGACCGCCACGTGATCCTGGAGAAGGGCCGCACGGTCTGGACCGGCAGCAGCGCGGCGCTGGAGGCGGCGCCGGAGCTGCGGGAACGCTTCCTGCACGTGTGAGGGTGAAGCGCGGCGGCCGGCCGGGCGTTGGCGCGGCATGCCGCTCGATCACCTCGCGCTTCGCGCCCCCGCCCTGGCCGCCACGGCGGAAGCCGTGCCGCCGCCTCCCATCCCGGCCTGCCGCGACTGGGCGGCGCGCTACGACGGGCGGCGCGGCC
>JALHNW010000192.1 GCA_022843345.1 Rubritepida sp.
GCCACCCGCGCCTGGAACGGGCCCCGCGCGCCCAGCAGCTCCGCCGCGCGCGGCGAGACGGCGATCACCCGGCCCGCCTGCTCCGGCCCGCGGTCGTTCACCCGCAGGCGCAGCGAGCGGCCGTTCTCCAGGTTGGTGACGGTGACGATGGCCGGCAGCTGCAGGGTGCGGTGCGCGGCCAGCAGCGCACGGTCGTCGCGCCGCTCCCCATTGGCGGTCAGCCCCGTGCCGCCGCGCGGCAGGATGGCGGCGATGCCGCGCTCGTCGAGCGAGAAGTCCTCGCGCGGGTAGGACCATTGCCCGCCCAGCTGGTAGCCCTCGCCCAGCGCGTAGCGCGGCTGGGGCGCGGGGGGCGGCGGCCCGCCGCAGCCGGCCAGGGCCAGCAGCGCGCCCAGGATCGCGCCGCGCATCACCCCACCCGGTCCGACAGCATCCCCACCGCGGTGGCGTAGAAGTTGGACGGGTTGTACCGGCGGATCGCCATGAAGTTCTGCCCGACCAGGAAGCCCTGCGTGTCCCCGCGCGAAAGGCCGGGGATCACCACCGCCCAGTCCCCGCCGAAGCCGGGCAGCGAGCCGCCGTCGAAGTGCCGCACGCCGGCGCGCGCCCAGTCGGCCATCGGGCGGGTGTTGCGGTGGTCCAGCCCCTCCAGCGGAAGGCCGGCGGGCAGCCGCACCTCGAAGCCCCAGGGCTCGGGGTCGCGCCAGCCGTTGCGGGCCAGGTAGTTGGCGATGGAGCCAAGCGCGTCGGCGCGGTTGTCCCAGATGTCGCGCCTGCCGTCGCCGTCCATGTCCACCGCCAGCCGCTCGAAGGAGGTCGGCATGAATTGCGGGTTGCCCATCGCGCCGGCATGCGAGCCGCGCATGCGGTCCACGCTCACGTGGCCGGCGTCGAGGATTCGCAGCGCGGCAAGCAGCTCGGCCCGGAAGAAGGCGGCGCGGCGGCCCTCCCAGGCCAGGGTGGCCAGCGCCTCCACCACGTTGAAGGTGCCGGTGAAGCCGCCGTAGCTCGTCTCCAGGCCCCAGATGGCGACGACCACGCGGGGCTCCACCCGGAAGCGCGCCTGGATGGCGGCGAGCAGCGGGCGGTTCTCCAGCATCGCGCGCCGGCCGTTCTCGATCCGCGTGGCGGAAAGGCGGGCGTCGCGGTATTGCGGCCAGGTCTGGGTGAACTCGGCCTGGCGGCGGTCCAGCTCCAGCACGCGGTCGTTCGGGCGCAGCCCGGACAGCGCGCGCGACAGGGTGGCGGGCGAGACGCCGCCGCGCCGCGCCTCGGCCCGCACGCCGTCCAGGAAGGCCTCGAAGGAACCCCCCTGCGCCAGGGCCGGCGCGGCCGGCAGCAGGAAAGGCAGCGCCACGAGCGCACGTCGCGTCAACATCGGCGCTCCCTGCCACGTCCGCGCGGCGGGGGCAACGGAACTTGCGCAGGCACGGGCCCTGGCGCACCCTGCCGCGCGACGGAGGAACCACACCCATGGCCGCACTCACCCAGCGCTTCGCCGCCTATGCCGCCGGCATCCGCCACGCAGACCTGCCGCCCGAGGTGGAGGCGCGCACCCGCTTCCTCATCCTCGACCTGGCCGGCAACATCCTGCGCGGCCGGCACGACGCCGAGAGCAGCGCGCCGCTGCTGGCCGCCGTCCGCGCCATGGGGATGACGGGCGGCGCGCATGCGGTGATGGGCGAATCCGCCCGCTTCTCGCCGCTGGGGGCGGCGCTGCTGAACGGCGCCTTCGCCCACAGCATGGATTTCGACGACACCCACGCCGCCGGCACGCTGCATCCGGGCGCCCCGGTCATCCCCGCCGCGCTGGCTGCCGCCGAGATGGTGGGCGCGAAGGGCGCGGACGTGATCGCCGCGGTGGTGGCGGGCTACGAGGTGATGAACCGGCTGGCCATCTCCATGCCCGCCGGCGACCATTACGACCGCGGCTACCACCCCACCGCCACCTGCGGCGTGTTCGGCGCGGCCGCCGCCGCGGCGCGGGTGATGGGGCTGACGGCCGCGCAGGTGGAGGACGCCTTCGGCATCGCGCTGTCGCAATCGGCCGGTTCGCTACAATTCCTGGCCAATGGCGCCTGGACCAAGCGCTTCCAGGTCGGCTGGGCCGCCATGGCCGGGCTGGCCGCGGCCCTGACGGCCCGCGAGGGCTTCCGCGGCGCGGCTGAGGCGCTGGAGGGCAAGGCCGGCTTCCTGCGCGCCTATAGCCCCAACCCCACGCCGGAACGCGCCCTCCAGGGGCTGGGGACGCAGTATGAGCTGATGGAGACGGCGGTGAAGCCCTACCCCTCCTGCCGCTACGGCCATGCCTGCGTGGATGCGGCGCTCGCCCTGCGCGCCGAGCACGGGCTGCGCCCGGAGGAGATCGAGGGCGTCACCATGGGGCTGCCCAACAAAGGCATGCTGCTGGTCGGCGCGCCGCTGGACTACAAGCAGCACCCGAGGAACGTGGTGGACGGCCAGTTCTCCGGCCCCTTCGTGGTGGCCTGCGCGCTGGTGCACGGCCATTTCGGCTGGGACAGCTACCCGCGCATGGACGAGCCGGCGCTGCGCGCCCTGATGCCGAAGGTGGTGACCGAGGAGGACCCGGAGGTGCAGGCCGAGTTCCCCATGAACATGTCGGGCAAGCTGACGGTCCGCGCGCGCGGCCGGGAGTTCGTGAAGTTCGTGGTGGTTCCGAAGGGCGAGCCCGCCAACTTCCTGTCGGAGGACGAGCTGCGCGCCAAGTTCCACGGCCTGGCCGATGCCGTGCTGGGGGCCGGGCGGGCGGCGCAGCTGGCGGATGCCGTGCTGGGGCTGGCGGCGGCGCCGGACGTGCACGGCATGATGCGCCTGTCCGCCCCCTTGCAGGCGGTGCGCCTGGCGGGCGAATAAGCGCCCCGGACGGGCAGGTGGCCGAGCGGTCTATGGCAGCGGTCTTGAAAACCGCCGTGGGGTCAAACCCACCGTGGGTTCGAATCCCACCCTGCCCGCCATGCTCGCGGCAGCCCGGCGGGCCCCCCGCGGCTTGACGGGGCGCGCCTGCCGTGCTGCCAGCCGCCATGGCCCAGCAGCACGACCGCATCCTCATCCTCGATTTCGGCAGCCAGGTGACCCAGCTCATCGCCCGCCGCCTGCGCGAGGCCGGGGTGTACTGCGAGATCTGGCCCTTCAACGCCGCCCCCGAGTCGCGCATCGCCGCCTTCGCGCCGCGCGGCATCATCCTGTCCGGCGGCCCGGCCAGCACCACGGAGGCGCAGAGCCCCCGCGCGCCGGACCACGTCTTCACCCTGGGCCTGCCGGTGCTGGGCATCTGCTACGGCCAGCAGGCCATGTGCCTCCAGCTCGGCGGCAGCGTGGAGGGGCATGACCACCGCGAGTTCGGCCGCGCCTTCGTGGACGTGGTGGAGGACAGCGCCCTGACCCAGGGCGTCTGGGCCAAGGGCGCGCGCGAGCAGGTGTGGATGAGCCATGGCGACCGCGTGACCCGCCTGCCCGACGGCTTCCGCACCGTGGCCACCAGCGACGGCGCCCCCTACGCCATCACGGCGGACGAGGCGCGGCGCTTCTTCGGCGTGCAGTTCCACCCCGAGGTGGTGCACACCCCGCACGGCGCCGCGCTGCTGAGGAACTTCGCCCACGCCATCTGCGGCTGCCGCGGCGACTGGACCATGGCCGCCTACCGCGCCGAGATGGTGGAGAAGATCCGCCGCCAGGTCGGCAAGGGGCGAGTCGTCTGCGGCCTGTCGGGCGGCGTGGATTCCTCCGTGGCCGCCGTGCTGCTGCACGAGGCGATCGGCGACCAGCTCACCTGCATCTACGTCGATCACGGCCTGATGCGGGCCAACGAGTCCGAGCAGGTGGTCGCCACCTTCCGCGACCGCTTCAACATCCGCCTCGTCCACCGCGACGCGTCCGACCTGTTCCTCGGCCAGCTCTCGGGCATCACCGACCCGGAGGCGAAGCGCAAGGTCATCGGCCGCCTGTTCATCGAGGTGTTCGAGGAGGAGCAGGCCAAGCTCGGCGGGGCGGACTTCCTGGCCCAGGGCACCCTGTACCCGGACGTGATCGAGAGCGTGTCGGCCACCGGCGGGCCTTCGGTCACCATCAAGTCGCACCACAATGTGGGCGGCCTGCCGGCGGGCATGCGGATGCAGCTGGTGGAGCCCCTGCGCGAGCTGTTCAAGGACGAGGTCCGCATCCTGGGCCGCGAGCTGGACATCCCCGAGGCCATCGTGGGCCGCCACCCCTTCCCCGGCCCGGGCCTGGCCATCCGCATCCCCGGCGAGGTGACGCGCGAGAAGGCCGACCTGCTGCGCCGCGTGGACACGGTGTTCCTGGAGGAGATCCGCGGCGCCGGCCTCTACGACGCCATCTGGCAGGCCTTCGCCGTGCTGCTGCCGGTCCGCACCGTGGGCGTGATGGGCGACGGGCGCACCTACGACCAGGCCTGCGCGCTGCGTGCCGTGACCAGCACGGACGGCATGACGGCCGAGTTCTACCCCTTCGACATGGGCTTCCTCGGGCGCGTCGCGAACCGCATCGTGAACGAGGTGCGCGGGGTGAACCGCGTCACCTACGACATCACCAGCAAGCCGCCGGGGACCATCGAGTGGGAATAATTTTTGCCCATCCGAGGGTATCCGAAACTACGCCAGAATACGACGTAACCACCTGAAAAACAAAAATATTTCAGCCGAGACCTATCGATAGCTATTGGTGGGCAGCAAACGCGTCTGTCGTGCCCGCTGACGGACCCTGCCCCCGTTGATCATCCGGAAAATCGAAAGTACCGTCATAGCGACTGAGGCTAATGACGGTACTTTTGTCAGCCTAACATGCTGAACATAAACAGATATTCTCGTCAAAAGCCTCCAAAAACCGCGTGACGGTACTTTTCCGCGAGGAGGCCCAGAATGTTGACGGATGCGGCACTCAAGTGCCTGAAACCAAAAGCCAAAATGTACAAGGTGACCGATCGTGACGGCATGTATG
>JALHNW010000193.1 GCA_022843345.1 Rubritepida sp.
CGTCCAGCCCGGCGCCGGCCATGCGGCTCACCACGGGCGGCTGCGCCACCGCCTCGCGCACCGCGGCCCCCAGGCGTTCGATGGCGGCGTGCGGCGTGCCGGCGGGCACGGCGATGGCGCCCCAGCTCTGCGCCGAGGCGCCGCCGAAGCCCAGCTCCTCGAAGGTCGGCGTGTCGGGCGTCAGGGCCAGGCGGCGCGGCCCGCTGCTGGCCAGCACCCGGATGGACCCCGCCCGCACCTGCGCGATGGAGGAGGCCGGCTGGTCCAGCATCAGCTGCACGGTGCCGTTCACCAAATCCGCCATCGCCTGGCCGGAGCCACGATAGGGCACGTGCACCATCTGCGTGCCGGTGACGGCCATGAACAGCTCGGTGAAGATGTGCGTCCCCGTGCCGACGCCGGAGGTGGCGAAGGATACGCGGCCCGGATTGGCGCGCGCGTAGGCGATGAACTCCGGCAGGGTGCGGGCAGGCACGGAGGGATGCACCACCACGATCACGTCCGTGGTGAAGATCAGCGACACCACGGCGAGGTCGCGCCGCACGTCCACCGTCCGCAGCAGGCCCAGATGGGGTTGCAGGGTGAAGGCGCCGTTGGTGGCGACCAGCAGCGTGTGCCCGTCGGCCGGGCTGCGCGCGGCGGCCTCGATCCCCACCGCGCCGCCGGCGCCGGTGCGGTTCTCCACCACCACCGGCTGGCCCAGGGTTTCGGACAGGCGCTCGGCGATGATGCGCCCGCCGACATCGGTGGAGCCGCCGGGGGCGAAGGGGACGATCATCCGCAGGGAGCGCTGCGGCTGCCAGGCTTGGGCGCGGGCAGCGGCGGGCAGCAGCAGCGGGGCGGCGAGGAGAGCGCGGCGGAGGAGAGGCATCGGGGGCGTCCTGCGGTGGGTGGCGCAGCATGACGCCTGCACGCCAAGCTTGACAAAGAGAACAAAATAGGAATAGTTTTGCTTGATAAGAGCGGGAGACTGTTCGTGGCTGACAACGAGGACCAAGACCTCCGCCGGCTGTTGCGGCTTCCTGCCTATCGGCGGGAGGGTCGTGAGGGCGACCGGCTGCGGGCCGAGGTGCTGGCCGGGTTCGCCGCGCGCTACCCCGGCCCCGTGCGCTACGACGCCACGGGCCGGATGGATACGAACGTGGTCGCCGTGCGCTCCTATCCCCGGCGCGAGCCGGATGGCGGGGTGCACACGGTGCGCGCGCATGATCGCGCGGCGCGTCCCGCGCAGGCGCCCGCGCAGCGCCCGGCTGCACCGGCACGGCCCGCCGCGCCGCAGCCGTCCATCGCACCGCGGCAGCCGGTTGAGCGGGCATGGGAGGAGCAGACCAATCGAACTTGGCGTGAGCGCATCGCGGCCGAGGAGTCCGACAATGGGCGAGCCGACCACGGGTACGGCCGCCGAAGCGACAATCCCAACAGCACTGCGAAGGGCCGCTATCAGATCAACAACGTCACGCTCGTCGAGGCTGGCTGGCGCATGGCTGGCGGGCAATGGACCACGCGGGCGGCCGCGCATGGCGTCGTCAGCGATGCGACGTTCCTCGCTTTGCCCCGGGCGCAGGAAGCGGCGCTGTCAGATGTTCTGGCAGGCTACGAACGCGAGATCGGCCAGCGACGGCTTTGGCGCTTCGCCGGGATGGACTTGCCTGGCCTGAATGGTCAACCCGTGCGCATCACGGAAGCAGGATTGGTCGCTGCCGCGCATCGGCAGGGTGCTCAAGGCTTGGCGGACTACCTCGCGCATCGCTTGGCAGGCATGGCGCCGCCTGCCTCGGTGCAGGGACGACGTGGGCCTTTGTCGAAGCTGAACGCCATCGAGGGCCGTTTGCGCGCATTTTCGGGTGTGTCTTATCAGCGGATCACCCAATGAAGGCAGCGCTGCTCGTCCTGCTCGGCATCCTGTGCTGCGGGCTGCCTGCCATGGCGGATCGAGGGGGCTGGGCGCAGGTCCCGGGGATTGTGGCAGAAGCGCTGCTCGCTTTCCGCCAGACGGAGCATGCGCTGGCGCGGGCCATCAACGAGAACCTGGATGGCGAGGTGCTTGGGCGGTTGGCCCCGCGAGGTCATCTGCCGATGAACTTCGATGCCACGCGCCATCTCGCCTGGACCCTGCTCGACCTCAACCAGGATGGACGCCCGGAGGTGTTCCTCCTCTTTCCCTGGACATCTCTGGACGGCAACAACGAGGTCAGCATGGGCGTGCTGCTGGTGGATGATGGGCGTGGCCGGTGGCGCACCGCCTGCGACATCGAGGCGAAGCAGCGGCTGGACAGCTTCGAGCCGGTGCGGGTGCTGGCGGCGCGGCACCGGGGATGGCACGAATTCGCGATCCGCAACGAGAGGCACCGGGTGATGCGCTATGCATGGCGCCGGGAGAATGGACGAATGGTCTGCGCCGGCCAGTGGTGAAGCTGCGCTCTCCCCTCCCTCAGCCCGCCGGCAGCGCCTCCCGCCGCACCTCGCCCTCCAGCGCCGCCGCGCGAGGCGGGCGATCAGATAGGTGGTCAGTGTCCGGGAAGAGCACGAGGACGGAGACGGCAAAGGTTTGACAAAGAGAACAAAACAGGAATAATTTTGGGTGGCGAGTGCGGGAGGCTGTTCGTGGCTGGCAACGAGGATGAAGACCTTCGCCGACTGATGCGCCTTCCCGCCTATCGCCGGGAAGGGCGGGAAGGCGACCGGCTGCGCGCCGAGGTCCAGGCCGGGTTCGCCGCGCGATATCCTGGTCCCGTGCGATACGACGCCACGGGCCGGATGGAGACGCATGTGGTCGCCGTGCGCTCCTATCCCCGGCGCGAGCCGGATGGCGGGGTGCATATGGTGCGCGCGCATGACCGCGCGGCCCGCCCCGCGCCGCGTGCGGGGGCACCGGCACGCCCTGCGGCGCCACAGCCACCTGTGGTGCCGGCCCAGCCCGTGGAACGGGCGTGGGAGGGGCGGGCTAATCAGGCATGGCGGGAGCAGGTCGCGGCGGAAGAGTCGCGTGACAGACCGGCGTTCGGGTATTCCGCGATCAATGAAGGGACCGGCGCGCTCGGACGCTATCAGCTTACTCCGCAGGCATTGGTCGCAGGAGGTTGGTTGAGCCGAACAGGGGAATGGACGGAGCATGCCCGCGCTCACGGTGTCACGGATCGCGCCTCATTCCTCGCGCGTCCCCGTGCCCAGGAACGGGCGCTGGACGATTACCTCAGCGACAATGAGAGGCTTCTTCGCAATCTCAGGGTTCTTGACCGGGTAGGGCAGCCGATCACCGGGATGTACGGCCAGCCACTGACGTTGAGCTTGAGTGGTCTTGCCGCCGCCGCTCATCGGGAGGGTGCGCCGCGGGTCCGTGAGTATCTCCAGCATATCGCTGCCGGGTTGCCGCCCCCTCCATCCGTCGAAGGACGGAGAGGCAAGTTGTCTTCGTTCCGGGAGATCGAGCGCCGTCTCCAGGCATTTGCCGGCCAGGATTATCGCGCATTGCGTGGCCCGTGACGAAGTTCTGGACTTCGTTGGCCGCGCTGTTGCTGGCGGCCACTTCAGGGCAGGGCGAAGCCCTGCCTTGGCGGCAGGTCCCCTTCGAGGTTGGCGAGGCGCTGGCCATCCTGCGCCGGGAGAAAGGCACGGTCGGCGAAACCATCGGCATGGACCTCGAAGGTTCCAGCCCTGGGGCGGCGGCCGCCGAGGCGAACGGGACCGGGAACTTCGACGCGGCCCGGCACCTGAGCTGGGTGATCGCCGACGTGAACGGGGATGGACGTCCCGACGTCTTCCTTGTCGTCACCTGGCCCCCTGCATACGGCACCAATCCTTTTTTGCGCGGTGGCCTGATCGTGAGCACGGGCCAGCGCCGCTGGCGCTTCGCCTGCGAGATCGAGATGGTCCGGACCGGCGCCACCACGCCGCCAGTCCATCTCCTGCCGCGACATGGGCGAGGCTGGCGGGAGTTCGCCATCCAGGGCCTGCGTCCACGCCCCATCCGGTATCGGTGGCTTCAGCGCGACGGACAGATGATCTGCGATCCCGAGACGTGGGAGGAGCGGCCATGATCGCGCGTCGAGCCGCGAGGACTCGCGCCATGCCGACCATCGCGGTCGCCATCTTGCTCTGCACCTCAGCAATGCAGGCGTCAGCGAAAGACATGCGATGGAACTACGTGCCCGGCCTAGCTACCAGCGCTCTGCGCGCCCTCCAGAAAACCTCGACTGGCTTGGCGGAGTCCATCAATCTCCGGTCGGAGGATGACCGGGAGGACCGAAGCCCCACCAGTCCCATGCCACCGCCGAACAATTTCGAACCGGCGTCCCATCTCCTGTGGGCCATCACCGATGTGAACAATGACGGCCGGCCTGACGTGTTCCTCGCCGTTGACTGGTCGGTGACGCAAGGCAACAGCCCCCGGTCCATGGGTGCCCTCATGGTGCAGGTGGGCCGGCACGGCCGGGAAGGTCCTATCATCTGGCGCCTGGCCTGCGAGACCTACGTCTTCCTGCCCGACCATGCCAGCAGCACCCTTCGCATATTCCCCGGCCGCGGCTGGCGCCCCTTCGAGTTCCGCGGACAGGGCGTGCGCGCCGCCCGTTACACCTGGCGGCGCGGGGCGGACGGGCAGATGGAATGCGGGGACTGGATCGCCCCTCACCCCGCCGGCAGCGCCTCCCGCCGCACCCCGCCCTCCGGCGGCGCCGCGCGGCCTGGGCCTTCCACCAGGTAGGGGCGCAGCGCCCGGCGGATCTGGAACTCGAATTCCGTGTTCAGGTCGAACATCGCCTGCCGCAGCAGGCTCTCGGCTGCGATGCGCCGGCTGGCGGGGGCGGATTCCACGCCGGTCCGCACCCGGTTCGTTTCCGCCTCGGCGAAGCCCAGGCGGCGGCCGTTGCCGTCCACGATCTCCAGCCGCGCCGCCAGCCGCGCCTCCAGCCGCTCGCGCCGGTCGGCCGCCAGGA
>JALHNW010000194.1 GCA_022843345.1 Rubritepida sp.
CCCCGCGCCGGCACGGCGCGCGGCGTCAGTTCCGCGCCTTGTCCACCAGCTTGTTCTTGCCGATCCACGGCATCATGCCGCGCAGCTTCTCGCCGACCTGCTCGATCGGGTGCTCGGCCAGGCGGCGGCGGGTGGCCTTGAAGCTGGCCTGGTTGACGCGGTTCTCCAGCATCCAGTCGCGCGCGAACTTGCCACTCTGGATGTCATCCAGCACGCGCTTCATCTCGGCCTTGGTCTCGGCGGTGATGATGCGAGGGCCGGTGACGTACTCGCCGTACTCGGCGGTGTTGGAGATGGAGTAGTTCATGTTGGCGATGCCGCCCTCGTAGATCAGGTCCACGATCAGCTTCACCTCGTGCAGGCACTCGAAATACGCCATCTCGGGGGCGTAGCCAGCCTCGACCAGCGTCTCGTAGCCGGCCTTGATCAGCTCGACGAGGCCGCCGCACAGCACCACCTGCTCGCCGAACAGGTCGGTCTCGCACTCTTCCTTGAAGGAGGTCTCGATGATGCCCGAGCGCCCGCCGCCGACGGCGGAGGCGTAGGAGAGCGCGATCTCCAGCGCATTGCCCGAGGGGTTCTGGTGCACGGCGACCAGGCAGGGCACGCCGCCGCCCTTCTGGTACTCGGAGCGCACGGTGTGGCCCGGGCCCTTGGGCGCGATCATGAATACGTCGAGGTCGGCGCGCGGCTCGATCAGGTTGAAGTGCACGTTCAGCCCGTGCGCGAAGGCGATGGCCGCACCCTCCTTCAGGTTGGCGTGCAGCTCGTCGCGGTACAGGTCGCCCTGCAGCTCGTCGGGGGTGAGGATCATGACGAGGTCGGCCCACTTCGCGGCGTCGGCGGGGCTCATCACCTTGAAGCCGGCGGCCTCGGCCTTGCGCCAGGAGGCGCCGGGGCGCGCGCCGATGGCGACGTCCGCCACGCCGCTGTCGCGCATGTTCATCGCATGGGCGTGGCCCTGCGAGCCGAAGCCGATGACCGCGACCTTCTTGGCCTTGATCAGGTTCACGTCCGCGTCGCGGTCATAATACACACGCATTGTCTGTCTCTCTCCGGGTGAACAGGGGCGGCGCTAGTGCGGCCGCTCCTGGATGATGCGATGGATGAAGCCGAGCTTTTCCGCAACCGGGGCGCTGAGCACGAAGGGGTAGAGGTCCGGCGTGCCCATGCAGCGGTTCATGGCGTTCATGGCAACCGTCAGCGGCGTCCAGGCGGCCAGCACGTCATCCATGGAGGCGCGGTAGGGGTTGAAGTCCACCTCCGCCTCCAGCGCGCCGTCGCGGTCCAGCCGCGGGCGGACGGACATGCCGAAGCTGGCCGCCATCTCCAGGCTGTCCATCATGTGCAGGTAGTGGGCGAAGCATTCGGCCCAGTCCTCGTGCGGGTGGGCGGCGGCGTAGTTGGATATGTAGCCGCCCCGCCAGTCGTCGTTCGGCGGCCGGCCGTAATGCGCCTGCAACGCGGCGGCGTAGTCCGTGCTCTCGTCGCCGAACAGGTTGCGGAACTGCTGGGTCAGCCCTGCACGCTCCACCAGCACCAGGAAGTAGTAGTGGCCCACCTCGTGGCGCATGTGGCCCAGCAGGGTGCGGTAGGGCTCGCCCAGCTCGGTGCGGCGCTTCTCGCGCTCGGAATCATCGGCCTCGGCGAGGGCGATGATGATCTGGCCGTTGTCGTGGCCGGTCATCGCCTTGCCCTCGGCCGTGTCGGCCAGGAACTCGAAGCGCAGCTCCCCCGGGTCATGCGGCAGGGCCAGGCGGTCGAGGGTGTAGATCAGCCGGCGCTTGGCGACCTCCAGCTTCTGCCACAGCGCCAGGTTCCCCTGCACCGACAGGTCGGGGATCATGCTGTTGTGCCGGCAGGCGGCGCAGAATTCCTCGCCGTCATCGGCGCGCAGCATCCAGTTGCACACGCCGTGGCGCGCGTTGCCGCACTGCTTCCAGGATTGCTGGTCGAGCAGGGAGACCCATTGCCGGTCGAAGGCCGAGAGCATCCCGCGCGAGGGCAGGAAGCCCAGCGCGTGGCCGCAGGACTCGCAGGAGACGTTCTCGAAGTGCAGCAGGTTGCGGCACGCCTGGCAGGCGAAGAGGCGCATGGCGGAAGGCTCCGAAGGGGTGTGCCCCGCCAAGTATCGCCGCCATGCCAAGGTTTCAGGCCGCCAGCGCGCGGCTGCCCCGCGCGATCGCCACCGCGCCGGTGCGCGACACCTCGGCCAGCCCAAGCGGGCGCATCAGGGCCAGGAAGGCGTCCAGCTTCTCGGCATTGCCGGTCATCTCGAAGACGAAGCTTTCCGTCGTCGCATCCACCACCCGGGCGCGGAAGGCGTCGGCCAGGCGCAGCGCCTCCACGCGGTGGTCGCCCTTCGCCACCACCTTGATCAGCGCCAGCTCGCGCGTCAGATGCGGGCCCTCGAGGGTGAGGTCGGAGACGCGGTGGACGGGCACCAGCCGGTCGAGCTGGGCCTTGATCTGCTCGATCACCATCTCGGTGCCGCTCGTCACCACGGTGATGCGCGACAGGCGCCCATCCTCGGCGACCGGGGCCACGGTCAGGCTGTCGATGTTGTAGCCGCGGCCGGAGAACAGGCCGATCACGCGGGCGAGGACGCCGGCCTCGTTTTCGACGAGGACGGCGATGGTGGCGGAACGCTGCATCACACCAGCACCATGCCTTCGTCGGTCACCGATCGCGCGTTCTGCTCGCTGCCCGGGCCCAGGATCATCTCGTTGTGCGCGGCACCGCTGGGGATCATCGGGAAGCAGTTCTCGTCCTTGGCGACGCAGATGTCGGCGATCACCGGCCCCGGATGGGCCAGCATCTCGGCGATCACGCCGTCCAGCTCGTCGGCGGTCTTCGCGCGCAGGCCGCGGGCGTGGAAGGCCTCGGCCAGGCGCACGAAGTCGGGCAGCGCTTCCGAATAGGATTCGCTGTAGCGGGAGCCGTGCAGCAGCTCCTGCCACTGGCGCACCATGCCCATGTATTCGTTGTTGAGGATGAACACCTTCACCGGCAGGCGGTACTGCGCCAGCGTCCCCATCTCCTGGATGTTCATCAGGATGGACGCCTCGCCCGCGATGTCGATGCACAGCGCGTCGGGGTGGGCCACCTGCACGCCCATGGCCGCCGGCAGGCCATAGCCCATGGTGCCCAGCCCGCCGGAGGTCATCCAGCGGTTGGGCTCGTCGAAGCCGAAATACTGCGCGGCCCACATCTGGTGCTGGCCGACCTCGGTGGAGATGAAGGTGTCGCGGCCCGTGGCCTTCGTCATCTCGAACAGGCGCTTCACCGCGTGCTGCGGCTTGATGATCGAGCCCTGCTGGACGTAGCGCAGGCAGTCCTTCGCGCGCCATTCCTCGATCTGCTGCCACCACTGGGCCTGGGCGGGGGCGGCGACGGGCGTCTCGTCCGCCTTCCAGGCCTCCAGCAGGGCGGCGATGGTGAGGCCGGCATCGCCCACCAGCGCCACGTCCACCTTCACGTTCTTGTTGATGCTCGACGGGTCGATGTCGGCGTGGATCTTCTTCGAGTTGGGCGAGAAGGCGTCGAGCCGCCCCGTCACGCGGTCGTCGAAGCGCGCGCCGAGGTTCAGCATCACGTCGCAGCCATGCATGACGAGGTTCGCCTCGACCGTGCCGTGCATCCCCAGCATGCCGAGGAACTGGCGGTCGCTGTGCGGGAAGGCGCCCAGGCCCATCAGCGTGGAGGTGCAGGGCATGCCGGTGAGCCGCACGAACTCGCGCAGCAGGCGCGACGCCTCTGGGCCCGCGTTGATCACGCCGCCGCCGGTGTAGATCACCGGGCGCTCGGCGCGCTTTAGCATGCGCACGGCCTGGAGCACGGCGTCGCGGTCCGCCTCCATCCGCGGGCGGTACGACTTGTGCGGCGTGCCCGGCTTCGGCGCCTCCACGTAGGGCGCGGGCTTGATCAGGATGTCCTTCGGCAGGTCCACCACCACCGGGCCGGGCCGGCCGGAGCGCGCGACGTAGAAGGCGTCGTGCATCACGCCGGCCAGGTCCTCGGAGCGCTTCACCAGGTAGTTGTGCTTGGTGGCGGGGCGCGTGATGCCGGTGGTGTCGGCCTCCTGAAAGGCGTCGTTGCCGATGAGGTGCGTGGGCACCTGCCCGGTGAGGCAGACCACCGGGATGCTGTCCATCAGCGCGTCCACCAGCCCGGTGACGGCGTTGGTGGCCCCAGGCCCGGATGTGACGAGCACCACGCCCACCTTGCCGGTGGAGCGCGCGTAGCCCTCGGCCGCATGGACCGCCGCCTGCTCGTGCCGCACCAGGATGTGGCGGATGTGGTTCTGCTGGAACAGCGCGTCGTAGATCGGCAGCACGGCGCCGCCGGGATAGCCGAAGATGACGTCCACGCCCTGGTCCTTCAGCGCGCGAAGGACGACCTCCGCGCCCGGACGCAGATCCGTGGCGGCGGGCGGGTGGGCGGTGGTGGCGGACATGGCTTCCTGTGACCCGATGTTGCGGTGGGGAAGCGAGGGATTAAGGGCCATGCTGCGGCGCGTCAACCGCCCCCGTCAACAAAAGCGAAGATTTCATCGCGTTCGCATTCCGAAAGTTGCGACAGAGACGTGATGCGCGCATGGATGATATGCGTCGCCCCGGGGTCCACGAGGGGCTGGTGCCGGAACCACGTCGCCTGCCGGCGCGTGTAGGCCACGGTGGCGGCGATGGCGCGGCGGCTGGTCTCGTCCTGCGTGACCTCGCCGCGCAGCAGGGCGGCGAGCTCTGGCACGCCGTGCGCGCGCATGGCCGGCAGGGCGGGGTCGAGCCCCTGCGCCAGCAGGGCCTGGACTTCCTCCGTCGCGCCGCCGTCCAGCATCGCGCCCCA
>JALHNW010000195.1 GCA_022843345.1 Rubritepida sp.
GCCGCCTCCGACCGCATGGGCGAGGGAGCGCTGGACGCCGACTGGTCCAACACGCGCGAGGACGGCGAGTCCTGGCAGCCCCCCGCCGGCCCGGGCGGCCGCGCCGACTTCGCCGAGGCGCTGGACGCGCTCGACCTCGCCGCCGCCCCGCCGCCCAGCCTGCGCGAGCGACTGGCCGAGCAGATCCGCCTGGGGCTGGAGGGGCGCGAGCAGGTGATGGCCGCTGCCATGCTGGCCGCGCTCGACCCCTCCGGCCGGCTGCCGGCCTCGGACGGGGAGATCGCCGCCGCGCTGGGCTGCGCGGCGGCGGCGGTGACGGCGCTGCGCGCGCGGCTGATGCAGATGGAGCCGGTGGGCCTCTTCGCGCGCGACCTGCGGCAATGCCTGGAGGCGCAGCTCATCGAGCGCGGGCGGATGGATCCCTTCATGGCGCGCCTGCTGGACAACCTGCCCCTGCTGGCCCGGCGCGACCTGCCGGCGCTGCGCGCCGCCTGCGGCGTGGATCCGGACGAGCTGGCGGAGATGATCGCCGAGCTCCGCGCCCTCGACCCCAAGCCGGGCGCGGGGGCGGACGACGCGCCCGCCACCCCCATCCAGCCCGACATCCTGATGCGGCCGGACAGCGAGGGCGGCTGGCTGCTGGAGCTGAACCCCGAGACGCTGCCCCGCGTGCTGGTGAACCGCGGCTTCGCGGCGCGGGCGACCGTCTCCTGCAAGGACCGCGACGGGCGCGCCTTCGTGGCCGAGCAGCTGCAATCCGCCTCCTGGCTGGTGAAGTCGTTGGAGCAGCGCGCCAACACCATCCTGAAGGTGGCGGGCGAGATCGTGCGCCGGCAGGACGGCTTCCTGCGCCACGGCATCGCCTTCCTGCGCCCGCTGATCCTGCGCGAGGTGGCCGAGGCGGTGGAGATGCACGAGAGCACCGTCAGCCGCGTCACCGCCAACAAGTACCTGGCGACGCCGCGCGGGATGCTGGAGCTGAAGTTCTTCTTCACCACGGCCATCAGCGGCACCGCCGGCACCGAATCGGTGAGCGCGGAGGCGGTGCGCCACCGCATCCGCCAGATGGTGGATGCGGAGGCGCCCGATGCGGTGCTCAGCGACGATGCCATCGTGGCAAGGCTGCGGCAGGAAGGCGTGGACATCGCCCGCCGGACCGTGGCGAAATACCGCGACGCGCTGCACATCCCCTCGTCGGTGGAGCGGCGGCGCGCGAAGGCCGCGGCCTGCTGAAGCCCAATGCGGGCCAGGTCGTTGGCAGGATGAGGGCGGCACGGCCCGGGACATCCGGGCCGCCGGCGCCTCGAACGGAGGAAGATCGCACGATGCACATCACCGTCGCCGGCAAGCAGGTCGCCACCAGCGATGCGCTCAGGACCCATGTGGAAGCCGGGCTCGGCACCATCACCTCCAAGTATTTCGACCACGCGCTCGAGGCGCGCGTGACCTTCAGCAAGGCGGCCAAGGGGGCCGGCGCCTTCGCCTGCGACATCAACCTGCATGCCGGGCGTGGCCTGGTGATGCGCGGCGAGGGGCAGGGCGCCGACGCCCACCGCGCCTTCGACGAGGCGGCGGAGCACGTCGCCAAGCGCCTGCGCCGCTACCGCCGCCGGGTGAACGAGCACGCCCGCTCCCAGGCGCCCGAGCGCGAATCGAGCGAGGTGGCGCGCGAATACGTGGTGCATTCCGGCGAGGACCTGGCCGACGAGGCCACGCCGATCGAATCGGCCGACCACCCGGCGGTGGTGGCGGAGGACACGCGGGCGGTGCTGATGCTGACCGTGGGCGAGGCCACGATGCGCCTCGACCTGGAGGGGCTGCCGGTGCTGGTGTTCCGCAACCGCGCCAGCGAGACCATCAACGTGGTGTACCGCCGCGCCGACGGGCACATCGGCTGGATCGACCCGGCGCGCTGAACGCCGCGCTCAGTGGTGGAAGATGTCCGGCTCCTCGTAGCCCAGCAGGTCGAGCTGGCCGCGGGCGGGCAGGAAGTCGAAGCAGGACTGCGCGAGGGCCAGCCGGCCCTCGCGGACCAGCAGCGCCTCCAGCCTCGCCCAGAGCGCGTGCAGGTGCAGCACGTCGGAGGCGGCGTAGGCGCATTGCTCGGGCGAGAGCTCCGCCTGGCCCCAGTCGCTGGTCTGCTGCTGCTTGCTGATGTCCACGCCCAGCAGGTCCCGGCACAGGTCCTTCAGGCCGTGGCGGTCCGTGTAGGTGCGGACCAGCTTGGAGGCGATCTTGGTGCAGCGCACGGGTGCGACGTCGATCCCCAGCGCGTTGCGCAGCGCCGCCACGTCGAAGCGCGCGAAGTGGAACAGCTTCACCACGCCCGGATCGGCCATGAGGCGGGACAGGTTGGGGGCGGCGAATCCGCGGCCGCCCAGCGATTCGGGGATGAACTGCACCAGGTGCGCGGCGCCGTCGCCCGAGGAGATCTGCACCAGGCACAGCCGGTCGCGCCGCGGGTCCAGGCCCATCGTCTCCGTGTCCACCGCGATCACGCGGCCCAGCTCCAGCCCATCCGGCAGGTCATGCAGATGCAGGTGGACGGCCCCGGAGGGGGTGAACATCGTCTTCGCCATGTCGGGGAGCTACCGGATACTTGGTGGTGGTGCCCAGGAAAGGACTCGAACCTTCACGACCTTGCGGTCACTGGCACCTGAAGCCAGCGCGTCTACCAATTCCACCACCTGGGCATTCAGCGGTGCTGTGAGGCGGGGAATAATGGCGGGCGCGTGACCCGTCAACCCGCCCGCGCGCGCAAAATCGCGTGTATGCTGCGCGCGGTTCACGGCAGGGACATCGGCATGGGCAAGGTTGCGACGGTCTTCGGCGGCACGGGCTTCATCGGCCGCCAGGTGGTGCAGCGGCTGGCGCGCGAGGATTGGCAGGTGCGCGTCTGCGCCCGCCGCCCGCCGACCGGCGCGCAGCTCTACACCATGGGCCGCGTGGCGCAGGTGGCGACGCTGGCCGCCGACCTGACGCGCGACGCCGACGTGGCGCGCGCCGTCGAGGGCGCGGAGGTGGTGGTGAACACCGTGGGCATCCTGCACGGCGACTTCGACCGCATCCAGGGCGAAGGGCCGGCGCGGCTGGGGCGGATCGCCGCGGTGGCCGGGGTGGGGCGCCTGGTGCACATCTCGGCCATCGGCGCCGATGCGGCGAGTCCCAGCGCCTATGCGCGGTCCAAGGCCGCCGGCGAGGCGGGGCTGCGGGCGGCCTTCCCGGGGGCGACGATCCTGCGCCCCTCCATCGTCTTCGGCGAGGGCGACGGCTTCTTCGGCCGCTTCGCGCCCATGGCGGCCTGGCTGCCGGTGATGCCGGTGATCAGCGGCGCCTCGCGCTTCCAGCCGGTCTTCGTGGGCGACGTGGCGGATGCGGTGCTGGCCGCGCTGCACGACCCCGCCAGCATCGGCCAGACCTACGAGCTGGGCGGGCCGCGCGCGTGGAGCTTCCGCGAGCTGCTGGCTTACATCCTGAAGGAGACGGGGCGCTCGCGCCGCCTGGTCACCATCCCGCCGGCCATCGCGCGGCTCCAGGCGCGCATCGCCGAGCTGCTGCCCAACCCGCCGCTGACCCGCGACCAGCTGGCGCTGCTGGCGCGCGACAACGTGGCCGACCCCGCCATGCCCGGCCTGGCGGCGCTCGGCATCGCGCCCAAGGCGATCGAGGCGATCATGCCGCCGATCCTGGCGCGGTTCCGGGAGGGGGGTGGGCGACGGGTCCGCACCGGATAGGACCGGAACGGATCAACTTAGCCGCGAACGCTTCGCAGTCGCAAAAAAACCTCGCGGGAATCGCGGAAATAAGGTCAGTGTAGCTGACCTTATGTTGGTTTTTCCGCTTCCCGCCGGGGAAAGCCTGCGGTAACACCTCCCCGCACCCCTTTGGTTCGAGGAAGTCCGCATGGCCGAGCGCATGCTGCAATTCGTCCGCCTCCAGCAGCGGACGCCGGAGAAGCGCCCCGCCACGATGCGGCGCGAGGACTTCAACGAGATCTACGACCGCTTCGACCCCTCGCGCGCGGCCGAGCAGGCGTCGCGCTGCTCGCAATGCGGCGTGCCGTTCTGCCAGGTGCATTGCCCGCTCAACAACAACATCCCGGACTGGCTGAAGCTGACCGCGGAAGGGCGGATGGAGGAGGCCTACGAGGTCGCGTCGGCCACCAACACCTTCCCCGAGGTCTGCGGCCGCGTCTGCCCGCAGGACCGCCTCTGCGAGGGCAACTGCGTCATCGAGAAGGGCTTCGACTCCGTCACCATCGGCTCCGTCGAGCGCTACATCGTGGACACAGCCTGGGAGAATGGCTGGGTCAAGCCGCCCACGCCCTCCCACGAGAACGGCCGCTCCGTCGCCATCATCGGCGCCGGCCCCGCCGGGCTGGCGGCCGCCGAGCGGCTGCGCGTGCGCGGCTTCCGCGTCGAGGTCTATGACCGCTACGACCGCGTCGGCGGGCTGATGATCTACGGCATCCCCAACTTCAAGCTGGAGAAGGAAGTGGTGCTGGCCCGCTGGAAGCAATTCGAGGCCGGCGGCATCCGCTTCCACCTGGGCGTGGAGATTGGCAGGGACATCACCATCGCCGAGCTGCGCGCGAAGCATGACGCGGTGTTCATCGCCACCGGCGTCTACAAGGCGCGCGACGTGGCGCTGCCCGGCGCCGGCCTGCCCGGCGTGGTGCCGGCGCTGGACTACCTCACCGCCTCCAACCGCAAGGGGCTGGGCGACGCGGTGCCCGAGTTCGACTCGGGCGCGCTGGACGCCGCGGGCAAGCACGTCGTCGTCATCGGCGGCGGCGACACGGCGATGGATTGCGTGCGCACCGCGGTGCGGCAGGGTGCCGCC
>JALHNW010000196.1 GCA_022843345.1 Rubritepida sp.
ATGCGGCGGTGGCGGCGCGGCTGGGCATCGCCGAGGGCGCGCCCTGCCTGGTGCTGGAGCGGCGCACCTGGCAGGGCGCGCGGCTGGTGACGGAGGCGCGGCTGATCCATCCGGGCGAGCGGCACCGGCTGGTGGGGCGGTTCCGGCCGGGGCTGGCTTAGCCCTTGAGCCAGATGTCGGCCGTGCGCTCCAGCCGCTTGGCGGCGGCATTGGCGCCAGCCACGTCGTCGGCCGTGCGGGCCAGCGTGTCGCGATAGGCGTGGACTGAGGAGTCGAGGCCGGACACCGCGCCCTTCAGCAGGGACAGGTTGCCGCGGAACTCGGCCAGCGCCTCGTTCTGCTCCGCCAGGGCGGCGTCGAGCGAGCGCAGGGCGGCGCGCAGCCGGTCCTCGGAGCGGGCGGGGAAGGGGAGGATGTCGGCCATGGGGGGCTCCGCGTCTTGATGTGCGAAGCCTTAACACGTCTCAAAATGCGTTAACAAGGTTAATTTTATGGTCAAGCCAGCGCGCCGGCCAGCAGGCAGGCGGCGGCGCCCAGCGACAGCACCCAGCGCAGCGCGACGTAGCCGCCGAGGATGGCGCCCTTCAGCGCCGCCCATTGCTCCGCGGCCGCGGTGGCCAGCACGGCGGCGGCCAGCAGCCACAACCCGCCCTTCACCGGCAGCAGCAGCGCCGCCCAGCCGACCAGGGCTGGCACCACTCCCAGGATGAGCCGCTGGCGGTTGAAGGGCGATTCGCCGGCCGCCAGCGCCAGGCCCCAGTGCACCGCGCCGAGGAAGGCCAGGATCACCGCGCCGTAGCCGCGCAGCCAGATCTGCGCGTCCGCCTGCCAGCCCGTGAGGGCCAGCGACGCCAGGGCCGATCCGGCGAAGGGCAGCAGGCCGAGCAGGCCCAGCAGCCAGGCCAGGCGCATCGTCGTGGGTTCCATGCGACCATGGCACCGTATCCTCGTTTCCCTGTCCAGCATCGGGTATGGGTGTTCCATGGGCGTTTCCTTCCAGATACTGATCGTGCTGCTGCTCACCGCCATGAACGGCGTCTTCGCGATGAGCGAGCTGGCCGTGGTGTCCTCGCGCAAGGGCAGGCTGCTGGCGATGGAGAAGCGCGGCTCGCGCGGGGCCACGGCGGCGATGCGCCTGCAGGACAACCCGGGCGACTTCCTGCCCACCGTGCAGGTCGGCATCTCGCTGGTCGGCATCCTGGCCGGCGTCTTCGGCGGCGCCGCCATCGCCGGGCCGCTCGGGGACTGGCTGGAAACCTACCCCGCCATGGTGGGCTGGGGGCATGAGTTGGCCTTCGTGCTCGTCGTCGTCGCCATCACCTACCTCAACCTCATCCTGGGCGAGCTGGTGCCCAAGCAGCTTGCCCTGCGCGAGCCGGAGCGGATCGCCGTCATGCTCGCCCTGCCGCTGGAGCGGCTGGCGCGCTGGTCCGCGCCGGTGGTGTGGCTGCTGTCGCGCTCCTCCGCGCTGGTGCTGCGGCTGTTCGGCGCCTACCGCCCGCCCGACCAGGGCGTGACCGAGGAGGAGGTGAAGGCGCTGGTGGCCGAGAGCGCGGAATCGGGCGAGCTGCACCACAACGAGCGCCAGATGATCGAGCGCGTGCTGCGCCTGGCGGACCGCCCGGTGCGCGCGCTGATGACGCCGCGCACGGAGGTCGCCTGGATCGCGCGCGACGCGTCGCCCGGGGAGCTGGCCGTCGCCATCCAGGCGGAATCGCTCACGCGCTTCGTGGTGGCCGACGGGCGGGTGGACAACGTGGTGGGCATCGTCGCCGTGAAGGACCTGCTGGACCAGATGCTGGCCGGCGGCCCGCTGGACCTGGGTGCCGCGCTGCGCCAGCCGATCGTGCTGCCCGACAACCTGTCCTCCATGGATGCGCTGGAGCGGCTGCGCTCGGACGCGCTGGGGATCGCGCTGGTGCTGGACGAGTACGGCTCCTTCGAGGGCGTGGTCACGGCCTCCGACCTGCTGGAGGCGATCGTGGGCGAGCTGGGGCCGGCGCCGGAATCGCTCAAGCCCGGCGCGGTGCAGCGCCACGACGGCTCCATGCTGCTGGACGGCATGATGGCGCTGGACGAGCTGCGCGAGCGGCTGGCGGATTTCGAGGCGCCGCCGCAATCCTCCGCCTACCACACCGTGGCGGGGCTGATGCTGGCGCTCCTCCAGCGCATCCCGCGCGAGGGGGACCGGATCGCCCATGCGGGGTGGCGGTTCGAGATCATCGACATGGACGGCCGGCGCGTGGACAAGGTGCTGGCGGTGCGGGAGGAGGCGGCCGCCCTGGGGGCGCCGCCCCCAGGCCCCCGCCGGGTGGCAGCGCCACCCGGACCCGGCGGCTGATGGGTGACGCGCCGGGGGTCTGGCCCCCGGCGCGTCACCCATGAGGGGGGTTCCGAGGGGCGTGCCCCTCGGCGGGAGTCGAGGGGGCGGCGCCCCCTCGCGCACCTACCCCGCCAGCGCGTGCTGCTCGCGCACCGCGTGGAAGGTCAGCGAGGGGAACTCCTCCTCCGCGCGCTTGCGCCGCCAATCGGAGGCGAAGAGGGCGACCAGGGCGCCGTCATGGTCCTCGGCGCAGTCGCTGCGGTGCTGCTTGGCGAAGCGCTCGATGGCCGCGCGGTCCTCGCCCTGCACCCAGCGCAGCACGTCCCAGTGCACCGCGTCGAAGCCCACGGGCACGCCGTACTCGGTGCGGATGCGCGATGCCAGCACGTCCACCTGGAGCAGGCCGACGACCCCCACCACGGGGGGCGAGCCGTCGAGCGGGCGGAACAGCTGCACCACGCCCTCGTCCGCCAGCTCCTCCAGCGCCTTCTTCAGCTTCTTGGCGAGCATGGGGTCCTCCAGCCGCGGGCGGCGCAGGTGCTCGGGCGCGAAGCTCGGCACGCCCTGGAAGTTGATCGGCTCGCCCTCCGTCAGCGTGTCGCCGATCCGCAGCGTGCCGTGGTTGGCGATGCCCACGACGTCGCCCGGCCAGGCGGCCTCGGCCACCTGGCGGTCCTTGGCGAAGAAGAACAGCGGGGCGTTGACCGGGATCTGCTTGCCGGTGCGGACCTGGGCGAGGCGCATGCCCTTGTCCAGCCGGCCGGAGCAGATGCGCAGGAAGGCCACCCGGTCGCGGTGCTGGGGGTCCATGTTGGCCTGCACCTTGAAGACGAACCCCGTGAGCTTCTCCTCGCCCGGCTGGACGGTGCGGCTGTCGGCCGCGCGCGCGCCGGGCGGGGGGGCCATGGCGGCCAGGCCTTCCAGCAGGTGCTCCACGCCGAAGTCGCGCAGGGCGGAGCCGAAGAAGATCGGCGTCAGCGTGCCCTGGCGGAAGGCCTCGAGGTCGAATTCGGGGTAGCCGGCCTGGGCCAGCTCCACCTGCTCGCGCAGCAGCGCGGCCTCCCGGGGGACTTCCTGGGCCACGCGGGGGTCGTCCAGGCCGCTGACGGGAATGCGCACGTCGCCGCCCTCGCGCAGCAGGCGCAGGCTGGGTTCGCGCAGGTCCAGCACGCCGCGGAACTCGCGGCCCTGGCCGATGGGCCAGGCGGCGGGGGTGACGTCCAGCGCCAGGGTCTTCTCGATCTCGTCCAGCAGGTCGAGCGGGTCGCGCCCGTCGCGGTCCATCTTGTTGATGAAGGTGACGATGGGGATGTCGCGCAGCCGGCACACCTCGAACAGCTTGCGCGTCTGGCTCTCGATGCCCTTGGCGGCGTCGAGCACCATCACGGCGGCATCCACGGCCGAGAGCGTGCGGTAGGTGTCCTCGGAGAAGTCCTCGTGGCCCGGCGTGTCGAGCAGGTTGAAGACGAGGCCCCCGCGCTCGAAGGTCATCACGGAGGTGGCGACCGAGATGCCGCGCTCCTGCTCGATCTTCATCCAGTCGGACTTGGTGCGCCGGCCCTCGCCCTTCGCGCGCACCTGGCCGGCCAGCTGGATGGCGCCGCCCTTGAGCAGCAGCTTCTCCGTCAGCGTGGTCTTGCCGGCGTCGGGGTGGGCGATGATGGCGAAGGTGCGGCGGCGGGCGGCCTCGGCGGCGGGGCTGGTCATGGGGGCCGCGTGTAGCGGATCGGGAGGCAGGGCGCGAGGTCAGGCCTGGCCGGCGGGCGGCCCCGCCGCCGCGCCGCGCAGCCGCTGCCACAGCCCGGCGTCGCGCCGGTAGAAGTCCGGGCGGAACTGGAGCTGCGCGTCCTCGTCGGCGAAGGCGGTGTGGTAGACCACGAAGACCGGCACGGGGGAGGGCAGGTCGCGCCGCACCGTCTTGCCCGGGGCGATCTCCGCGGCGATCGCCTCGACGGGGCGGCGCATGAGCAGGGCGGCCAGCTCGCGCGGCTTCTCCACGCGGATGCAGCCGTAGCTCAGGCGGCGGTTGTCGCGGGTGAAGAAGTGCCGCGCCGGCGTGTCGTGCAGGAAGACGTCGAAGCGGTTGGGCATGTCGAACAGCAGCGCGCCGAGGCCGGCATTGGGACCCGCGCGCTGCTCCACCTCCCCGTTCTCGCGCAGGACCATGTTGCGCTTCTCCAGGTAGGCGGGGTCCTGGCGCAGGCGGGGGAGGATGTCGGCCTGCACGATGTCGGCCGGCACCACCCAGGGCGGGTTGAAGAAGATGCCCTCGATCGTGGCGAGCAGCTCGGGGCTCTGGTCACGATCGGACTCGTTGCCGACCACGACGCGCGAGGAAAGCACCGGCGCGCCGTCGCGGAAATAGGTCAGGCGCTGGTCGGCGACGTTGACCCAGACGCGCTCGGCCGGCAGCTCGCGCGGCAGCCAGCGCTGGCGCTCCAGGTTCACCTGGAGGGCGCGGCGGCGTGTGCGGCCGGCCGGGTCGGCGGGCTCCGGACCATCCGGCCCCAG
>JALHNW010000197.1 GCA_022843345.1 Rubritepida sp.
ACTCCCCCGCCAAGTCACTCAGGAAGAACGCGACGCGGTGCGGCTCGCGCGCCGCAGCCGCCCCTTCCACCACCCGCGGCCAGCCCGCGATGCGCCGGATCAGAGCCAGCTCGGCGGGGTCCGACAGCGGCGACAGGTCGGCCTCCTCCAGCCCCGCCGGCTCGCCCGCCGCGCGCAGCACGGAGCGCGCGCGGGCATGGGCGTACTGCACGTAGAAGACGGGGTTGTCGCGCGATTGCTGGACCACGAGGTCCAGGTCGAACTCCATCTGCGCGTCGGACTTGCGCGTCAGCATGGTGAAGCGCACCGCGTCCTTGCCCACCTCGTCCAGCAGGTCGGCGAGCGTCACGTAGGTGCCGGCGCGCTTGCTCATCCGCACCGGCTGCCCGTCCTTCACCACGTGGACGATCTGCGCCAGCACCACGTCGAGCGGCACCCGACGGCCGCTCAGCGCCGCCACCGCCGCCTGCATCCGGCGCACGTAGCCGCCATGGTCGGCGCCCCAGACGTGCAGCAGGCCGTCGAAGCCGCGCTCCAGCTTGTGCAGGTGGTTGGCGATGTCGTTGGCGAAGTAGGTGCCGGTGCCGTCCGACTTCCGCAGGGGCCGGTCCACCTCGTCGCCGAAATCGGTGGCGCGGAACAGGGTCTGCTCGCGCGGCTCCCAGTCGTCGGGCGTCTTGCCCTTCGGCGGCTCCAGCACGCCGCGGTAGATCAGGCCCGCCGCGTCCAGCACCGCCTCCGCCTGCTCCAGCTTGCCGGCCTCGATCAGCGCGGCCTCGCTCACGAACACGTCGTGGGAGACGCCCAGCGCCGCCAGGTCGGCCCGGATCTCCACCATCATCGCGTCCACGGCGAAGCGGCGGATGAGCGCGAGCACCTCCGGCGTCGGCTCCAGCAGCGCGTTCCCGTGCGCCGCCGCCAGAGCATGCCCCACGGGGACCAGGTAGTGCCCGCCATATTGCAGCGCGACGCCGAACTTCGCCTCCACCGCCGCCTTGCGCGCCGCCTCGTCCGCGCCCGCGTCCCAGATGCCGGTGGCCGGCAGCGCCTCCAGGTAGCGCCAGAAGCAGGCCCAGGCCAGCGCCTGCACCTGCGCGCCGGCGTCGTTGACGTAGTACTCCTTCGTCACGTCGTGCCCGGCCTTGGCCAGCAGCGCGGCCAGCGCGTCGCCCACCACCGCGCCGCGGCAATGGCCCACATGCATCGGCCCCGTGGGGTTGGCCGAGACGTATTCCAGGTTCACCCGCCCCGCCTTGGGCGCGCCGTCGCCATACCGCTCGCCCGCTCGCAGCACGGCGGGCACCACGGCGCGCAGGAAGCCCTCCTCCAGCCGGATGTTCACGAAGCCCGGCCCGGCGGGCGTGGCCTCCTTCACCTCCGCGCAGTCCATCAGCGCCCTGGCCAGGTCGGCCGCCAGCTTCGGCGGCGCCACCTTCGCGACCTTGCCCACCACCAGCGCGGCGTTGGTCGCCATGTCGCCGTGGGTGGCGTCGCGCGGCGGCTCCACCACCACCTTGCTGAAGGCGTCATCCGGCAGGTCCGGCAGCAGGCGCCGGAGCGCGTCCACGGCCAGGCCGCGCAGGTGGGCGAAGATGTCGTCGGTCATGATGGGGGCGTCTTGAAGCCCCCGCGCCGCCCTGGCAAGCCTCAGCCGGCGATGTGCGGGTCCGTCAAGCGCCGGTACTCCTCCAAGGCGAACCGGTCCGTCATTCCCGCGATGTAGTCGCACACCACCTGCGCGCAGCCCGGCGTGCCCGCCTGCCCCGCCCAGTCCCGCCAGCGGCCCGGCAGCATCTGCGGCCCGCCATGGAACAGCTGGAACATCACCTGCAGCGCCCGCTTGGATTTCTGCGTGGCGCGGTTCACCCGGAAGTGCCGGTACATCCGCTCGCGCAGGAAGCCGCGGATCTCCTCGTTCCGCAGCGCCATCTCCGGGCCGAAGCCCACCACCGGGCGGCCCGCGGCGCGGATCGCCTCCGCCGAATCCGGCGCCAGCGCCGCGATCCGCGCGCGCGATTCGGCGGCCACGTCGGCGATCATGGCGGCGATGACGCGGCGCACCATCTCCGGCGCCGCCCGGTCCTCCGCCATGGCCGGGTGCGCCCGGCGCGCACGCTCCAGCGCCTCGCCGCACAGGGGCAGCGCCGCCACCTCGTCCAGCGTGAACAGCCCGGCCCGCAGCCCGTCCTCCAGGTCGTGGTTGTTGTAGGCGATGTCGTCCGACAGCGCGGCCACCTGCGCCTCCGCGCTCGCGTGGCTGTCCAGCTCCAGGGCGTGCTGGGCGTCGTAGTCGCGCATGGAGCCGGGCGGGCGGCGCACCGGGCCGTTGTGCTTGGCCAGCCCCTCCAGCGTCTCCCAGGTCAGGTTCAGCCCGTCATGCCCGGCGTAGCGCCGCTCCAGCGTGGTGACGTGCTTGAGGCTCTGCGCGTTGTGGTCGAACCCCCCATGCGGCTTCATGCAGGCGTTCAGCGCCTCCTCCCCCGCATGGCCGAAGGGCGGGTGGCCCAGGTCGTGGGCCAGCGCCAGCGCCTCGGCCAGATCCTCGTCCAGCGCCAGCATCCGGGCCAGGCTGCGCGCGATCTGCGCCACCTCGATGGAATGGGTCAGGCGTGTGCGGAAGTGGTCGCCCTCGTGGAACACGAAGACCTGCGTCTTGTATTGCAGCCGCCGGAAGGCGCGCGAATGGATGATGCGGTCCCGGTCCCGCTGCCAGGGCGAGCGCGCGGGGTCCTCCGCCTCCGGGTGCAGCCGCCCGCGCGAGCGCTGGACCGCCCAGGGGGCCTTGGCGGGTCGCATGTGGAATTCCTGGTCCATCGGCCCTAGATTGGCAGGCATGGACGCCGCTGCCATCCCCGCCTTCGCCGTGACCCCCCGCGCCGCGGAGGAGATCGCCGCCATCGCCGCCCGCCAGGGCCAGCCGCCGCTGCTGCGGCTGTCGGTCTCGGCCGGCGGCTGCTCGGGCCTGCAATACGGCTTCGACCTGGCCGCCGCACCCGAATCGGACGACCTGGTGGTGCGCCAGGGCCCGGCGACGGTGGTGGTGGATTCCGTGTCGCTGGATTTCCTCGGCCACGCGGTGCTGGACTGGCACGACAGCCTGATGGGCAGCCACTTCAAGGTGGTGAACCCCCAGGCCGTCAGCGGCTGCGGCTGCGGGACGAGCTTCGCCGTCGCGTGAAGCTCGCCACCTTCAACGTCAACTCCGCCCGCCGCCGCGCCCCCCACATCCTGCGCGTGCTGGAGCGCCACGCGCCCGACGCCCTGTTCCTGCAGGAGCTGAAATGCCGCACGGAGGAGTTCCCCCGCCTGGAATTCGCCGCCGCCGGCTGGAACCTGCACGTCGTCGGCCAGCCTGGCGGCCGCAACGGCGTGGCCCTGCTGACGAAGCACCCCTTCGAGGTGCTGGCCGAATCCCTGCCCGGCGAGGATGAGGACGACCACGCCCGCTTCCTCGCCGTGCGGCTGGCCGGAATGACGCTCGCCGGCATCTACCTGCCCAACGGCAACAGCGGCGGCGAGGCGGGCCTGCACTACAAGTGGCGCTGGATGGAGCGCCTGCGCGAATGGGCCGCCGACCGCCTGGACCGCGGCGATCCGCTGGCCATCCTGGGCGACTTCAACGTCTGCCCCACCGATGCCGACCTGGCACCCGGCGCCCTGCCGCCGCTGGACGCGCTGGTGCATCCCGGCAGCCGCGCCCGCCTGCGCGCGCTGGAGCACCTGGGGCTCACGGACGCCCTGCGCGCCCTGCACCCGCAGGACGCCCCCTTCACCTACTGGGACTACGGCGCCGCCTTCGAATCCAACCGCGGCCTGCGGATAGACCACGTCCTGCTCTCCGCCGACCTGGCCGAGCGCCTCGCCGAGGCCACCGTGGACACCCTGGCCCGCAGCGAGGACCAGCCCTCCGACCACGCCCCCGTGCTGGTGGCCCTCACCTGACCCAGGGCAGGTAGCCCGCCGGATGGGCCGGCGCCGGATACGCCACCACCGGCGCCTGCGCCGACACCTGCCGCGGCACCGTGTCCTCGCGGAACACCCCGCAGCCGGCCAGCGCCAGCAGCGCCGTCAGGCCAGCAGCCCGGCGCAGAGCATGCCCAGCGTCAGCCCCATCACCGCGGCCAGCGGCAGGCTCTGCCACGGCGCAAGGCGCGGGGGTGCCGCCAGCGTGATCCGCAGCGGCTTGGGCGGGATGCGTATGTCGTCGGCGGCGTTCATGATGCGATCTAATCGTGAACGAAGTCTGAACGCAAGGGGTTCGTTCACCCATCGTTCGCTGGCCCATCCCCCGGCAGCGCGAAGCCCGCGAAGCGCTGCCACACCCGGATCACGAAGGCGTCGTCCCGCCCGCCCTGCCCGATCCCGCGCTGCGCCACGAACAGTTGCAGCGCCTGCGCGGCCAGCGGCACCGGCAGCGCCGCCTCGCGCGCCATCGCCTCCACCAGCGCCAAATCCTTCACGAAGATGTCGCCCGCCGAAAGCGGCGTGTCGTCGCCGGCCAGGATGTGCGGCACGCGGTTGGCGAACATCCAGGAATTGCCGGCGGCACTCGTCACCACGTCGTGCACCATGCGCGGGTCCAGCCCGGCGCGGATGCCCAGCGCCATCGCCTCGGCGGCGGCGGCGATGTGCACGCCGGCCAGCAGCTGGTGCACCACCTTCATCGCCGCCCCCTGCCCAGGCTCAGCGCCCAGGCGCCACACCTTGCCGGCCACTGCGTCCAGCAGCGGCGCGGCCGCGGCGAAGGCGGCGTCGCTGCCGCTGGCCATCACCGTCATCCGCCCCTCGCGTGCCGCCACCGCCCCGCCGGAGACCGGGGCGTCCA
>JALHNW010000198.1 GCA_022843345.1 Rubritepida sp.
CGCCGCTCCCCGCGGCGGCGGTCGAGGCCATCCGCGAGGCCGGCCGCCGCCTGGATTCGCGCGGCTGGGTCCCGGCCACCGCCGGCAACATCTCCGTGCGCCTTTCCCCGGCGCGCGTGGCCATCACGCGCTCGGGCTTCCACAAGGGCTTCATCCCGGCCGACGGGGTGATGGCGGTGGACCTGCACGGCGCGCCCGAGGACCAGGCGCTGCGGCCTTCCGCGGAAACCGGCCTGCATTGCGGCATCTACCGCCGCTTCCCCGAGGCGGGGGCCGTGCTGCACGGCCATTCCGTGCCCGTCACCGTCCTGTCGCGCCTGGCGGGGGGTGCCATCACCCTGGCCGGCTACGAGCTGCTGAAGGCATTCCCCGGCCTGGCGACGCACGAGGCCGCGGCCCGCCTGCCCGTGCTGGACAACGACCAGGACATCGCCCGCCTGCAAGCGCGCGTGGAGGCGTGCTGGGATGCGGGCGGCGCAGGGGTGCCGGGCTACCTGCTGCGCGGCCACGGCACCTATGTGTGGGGCCGCGACATGCCCGAGGCGATGCTGCGCCTCGAGGCGCTGGAATTCATGCTCGACTGCGAGCTTCAGGCACGGAGACTGCGCCCATGAGCCGACTGACCATCTGGGACGCCGCCACGCAGGCGGAGGAGCTGCGCACGGAGGACCCGGCGGCGATCGCGGCGGCGCTCGGCGCGATCGGCGTGCGCTTCGAGCGCTGGCCGGTGGCCGACATCCCCGCCCGCGCCGCGCCCGAGCAGGTGCTGGAAGCCTACAAGCCCCGCCTGGACGCCTTCCTGGCCGAGACGGCGGCCGGCACCGCCGACGTGATCCAGCTCACCCCCGACCATCCCATGAAGGGCGCGCTGCGGGAAAAGTTCCTGAAGGAGCACACGCACACGGAGGACGAGGTGCGCTTCTTCCACTCGGGCGCCGGCAACTTCGTGCTGCACGTGGGCGGCAAGGTGTATGACGCGCACTGCACGACGGGCGACCTGATCTCCGTGCCCGCCAACACGACCCACTGGTTCGACAGCGGCGACGCGCCGGACTTCACCGTGCTGCGCGTCTTCACCGACACCACGGGCTGGACGCCGCACTACACCGGCACGGACATGGCGGAGCGCTTCCCGGTCACCGTGGGCTGATGCGGATTCTCACCGACATCGAGGGCACGACCACCGCCATCGCCTTCGTCCACCGCACCCTGTTCCCCCACGCGCGGGAGGCGCTGGACGGCTTCCTGCGCGCGCACGCGGATGACGCGCAGGTGCAGGCGATCCTCCGCGACGTGCCGGGCGAGGACAAACCCGCGCAGCTGCGCGCCTGGATGGCGGCCGACGCGAAGGCCACGCCGCTGAAGGCGCTCCAGGGCCTGATCTGGCGCCGGGGCTACGAATCGGGCGCCCTGCGCGGCCACCTGTGGCCCGACGTGGCGCCGGCCCTGCGCGCCTGGCACGCGGCGGGCACCAGGCTGGCCGTGTATTCCTCCGGCTCGGAGGAGGCGCAGCGCCTGCTGTTCCGCCATTCCGAGGCCGGCGACCTGGAACCCCTGTTCGACGGCTTCCACGACACCCGCATCGGCGCCAAGCGCGAGGCCGCCTCCTACGCGCGCATCGCCCAGGCCTGGGGCGCCGCGCCCGGCGACATCCTGTTCCTGTCCGACGTGGCGGAGGAGCTGGACGCGGCGCGCGAGGCGGGCCTCGCCACCTGCCAGCTGGTGCGCGCGGAGGACGGCACGCAGGCCAGCGGCCGCCACCTGGTGGCACGGGACTTCACCGAGGTTCCGCCCGCACCCGCGAAGGGCTAGGAACCTTCCGCACCGGAGAGCAGCCGACACATGCTGACGACCTACACCGTCCAGGGCGGCGTCCTGTCCGTGCGCGATGGCGAGCGCGACCCCGACGCGCTGCGCCGCGCCGTCTGGCTCGACCTGCTGATGCCCTCGCCGGAGGAGGAGCGCGCGGTGCAGCAAGCCCTGGGCCTGGAGATCCCGACGCGCGAGGAGATGCAGGAGATCGAATCCTCGTCCCGCCTGTACCGCGAGGGCGAGGCGCTGGTGACGACGGCCAGCTTCCTCTACGGCGCCGATGCGGGCGAATACGGCTCCACCCCCATCTCCTTCGTGCTGACGGCGACGAACCTGGTCACGGTGCGCTACGCCACGCCCAAGGCCGTGCCGGTCTTCGCCGCGCGCTGCCAGAAGGCGCCGGGGCTGCTTTCCACCGCCGATGCGGCGATGTTCCACATCTTCGAGCAGATCGTGGACCGCCTGGCCGACATCCTGGAGAAGGTGGGCGCGGACATGGACCGCGACAGCCAGGGCGCCTTCCGCACCGCCCGCGGCCGGCGCGCCGCCACCAAGCGCGCCCAGGGCCTGCAGGACGCGCTGATCACGCTGGGCCAAGTGGGGGAGGTGACGGCCCGCGCCTCGGAGACGCTGCTGGGGCTGAGCCGCATCCTCACCTTCCTGCAGGCCGAGAAGGCGGTGGCGATCCGCAAGGAGAACCAGGGGATGATCAAGACCCTGGTGCGCGACGTGCGCTCGCTGGTGGACCACGCGAACTTCCTCAACAACCGCGCCACCTTCCTGCTGGACGCGGTGCTGGGCATGATCAACGTCGAGCAGACCTCCATCATCAAGACCTTCACGGTGGTGAGCGTGGCGCTGATGCCGCCCACGCTGATCGCCTCCATCTACGGCATGAACTTCCAGCACATGCCCGAGCTGGAGTGGCAGCTGGGCTACCCGCTGGCGATCCTGCTGATGGTGGCGACCGCCGTGCTGCCGGTGTGGTACTTCAAGCGCAAGGGGTGGCTGTAGCCCCACCGCAGTTTCGCCCCACCGCTGCGCGCCGGGGCGAAACCGCGGCGGGGGCCCCGATCCAGGGCGCCCGGCCGTGCGTGGCCTTCGCCGTCACGCGGGCGGAGCCCGCGCTCCGATCCCGGCGTCGCCATCCTATGCGGTCGCGCCCTGCATGATCCGCCCATCCTCCATCGCCACCACGCGGTCGGCGATGTCGAGGATGCGGGGGTCGTGCGTCACCAGCAGGATGGGGGTGCCCTGGCGCTTCGCCAGGTCGCGCATCAGGTGCACCACCTCCTGGCCGCTCTGCTTGTCCAGCGCCGCCGTGGGCTCGTCGGCCAGCACCAGGCCGGGCTCCCCCACCAAGGCACGGGCCACCGCCACGCGCTGGCGCTGCCCGCCGGACAGCTTGGCCGGCACCTTCTCCGCGTGGTCCGCCAGGCCGACGGCGGCCAGCATGGCGCCGGCGCGCTCCATGCGCTGGGCTTCGGACAGCGCGCCGTCCATCTCCAGCGCCAGCGCCACGTTCTGCCGCGCCGTCAGGAAGCCCAGCAGGTTGTGGTTCTGGAAGATGAAGCCGATGCGCCGCCGCAGCCGCACGCGCGCGGCCTCGCCCGCCCCGCCCAGTTCCTGCCCCAGCACCCGCGCCTTGCCGTCCTGCATGGCGCGCAGCGCGCCGATCAGCGTCAGCAGCGTCGTCTTGCCCGAGCCCGAGGGGCCGGTGAGCAGCACGATCTCCCCCGCGCCCAGCGACAGGTCCACCTGCCGCAGCACCTCCCGCCGCAGCTCCCCCTCCCCATAGGCGAAGGTGACGCCGCGCAGCTCCACGGGATTCAGCGCCACGCCCAGCACCCTCCGGTCGCACCGAGGCTTCGCCTTGGTGCGGAGACGAACCCCCAGGATGGGCGAGGACGCCCGATCGGGGCCCCCGCGGCGGTTTTCCGCGAAGCGCAGCGCCGCGGAAAACTGTCGTGGGGAGGCATCAAAACATATCCGCCGGGTTGGCGTCGCGCAGCTTGCGCATGGCCAGCAGCCCGGCCGCCACGCACATGCCGAAGATGAGCGCGAGCACGCCCAGGATGCGCTCGGGATACATCTCCAGCGGCAGGAAGGTGGCGCCGCCGACGAATTCGTAGAGCCCCCAGGACAGCAGCGCCCCCGGCACGAAGCCGACCAGCGCGAGGATCACCGCCGCCCCCACCACCACCCGCGCCAGGTAGCCGTTGGAATAGCCCATGGCCTTCATGGTGGCGTATTCCGACAGGTGCCCGGCGATGTCGGCGAACAGGATCTGGTAGACGATCACCATCCCCACCACGAGGCCCATGACGGAGCCGAAGACGAAGATGAAGCCGATGGGCGTGCTTTCCTCCCAGTAGGCGCGCTCCTTCGCCACCAGCTGCGCGTGGGTGACGACCAGCACGTCGGGCGGCAGCAGGGCGCGCAGCCGGGCCTGGGCGGCGGGGATGTCCTCGCCCGCGCGCAGGCGCAGGGCCACGAGGTCGGTGTTGGAGGCGGCGCGCTGCACCAGCCGGCGGAAATTGGTCTCGCTGACCACGGCGTTGCCGTCGGCGCCGAAGGAGGGGCCGATTTCCACCAGCCCGACCAGCCGCAGGGTCCGGGTGCCGATCTGCACCTCGTAGGGCCCGTCGCGCTCGAAGATGGCGGGCAGCGGGCCGAATTCGGGGCGGGAGCGCCGGTCGAAGGCGAAGGTGTCGGGCTGGGTGAGGGCGGCCGCGGCCGCGTCCAGCCCCGGGAAGCCCACGGCGCCGGCGGCGGCGTCCAGCCCGATCAGCTGCACGGCGCGGCGGGTGCCGCCCTCGGGGTTCCGCAGCGTGGCCTGGGCCAGGTAGATCGGCACGGCGCGCTCCACCGCCGGGTCGGCCAGGGATTGCCAGGCGCGCACGCGGGGCAGCGGCTCGGGCCGGAAGCTCGCCTGGGTCATCGGGTGGATGAGGAACAGGTCCGCCCGCATGCCGGAGAGCAGGTTGGTGGCGCTGTCGAACAGCG
>JALHNW010000199.1 GCA_022843345.1 Rubritepida sp.
GCCACGTCGAGGCCGGCGTCGCGCGCCGCCTCGCAGACCGCGCGGCCGTGGCCGCCGGCGCCCAGGATCACCACGCGCACCGGCGGCTACCGTGCCGCCGGTTCGCGCAGGACGGGCTTCAGCCCATCTGCTGCTGGAGCTGCTGCTTCGCCTCGCTGGCGCTCATCTGCAGCATCACCTTGCCGCCCTGGGTAGACTGCACGGCGGAGACGGGAAGGTAGTGGTGGTGCCCCATGCCGTGCGGGTCGCTGTCCTTGGTGAGCTTGATGCGCTCGCCCTCGACCTTGTCCACGCGGCCCACCATCCCGCCGTCGCTGCCGACGATGTCCATGTGCTCGCTGATGTCGTGCATCATTGCCGCGTTCTCCTCTGGCGTTGCAGTGCCGGGGGAACGCGGCGCGCGGCGTCACGGTTGGGTCAGGCTGGCCATGGCCGCGCCCACGCCGCCCTTGCCGTGCGGCACGCCGGCCAGTTCGAGCGCCATCTCCAGGCTGGCGAGCGTGCCCAGGATCATCGGCTCGTTCAGGTCGCCCAGGTGGCCGATGCGGAAGGCCTTGCCCGCCAGCACGTTCAGCCCGGCGCCGGTGGAGACGTTGAACCGCTCCAGCGCGATCTTGCGCACCGCCTCGGCGTCGTGGCCCTCGGGCATGAGGATGGTGGTGACGCTGTCGGAGACCCGCTCGGGGTTCTGGCAGAAGAGCTGCGGGCCGCTGTTGCCCGCGCCCCAGTGGTGGACGCAGGCGCGCACGGCGCGGGCCAGGCGGGCGTGGCGGGCGAAGACGTTCTCCAGCCCCTCCTCGTCGAGCATCAGGCGCAGCGCCTCGGCCAGGCCGTAGAACAGCGTGACGGGGACGGTGCCGACGAAGGAGCGGTGGCGCCGGCCCAGCATCTCCGTCCAGTCCATGTAGAAGCGCGGCGTGGTGGCCGCCTTGTGCGCCTCCATCGCCTTGGGGCTGGCGCCGGTGAAGGCGAAGCCGGTGGGCAGCATCAGCCCCTTCTGCGAGCCGCCGACGCAGACGTCCACGCCCCACTCGTCCATGCGGAAGTCGTAGCAGCCCAGGGAGCTGATCGTGTCGGCCATCAGCAGGGCGGGGTGGCCCGCCTCGTCCAGCATGGCGCGCACCTGCTCGATCGGCAGGCGGGTGCCGGCGGCCGTCTCGTTGTGCACGCAGCAGACGGCCTTGATGGCGTGGCCGGCATCGGCCGCCAGCGCCTCGCGGATGCGCGCCATCTCGATGCCCTGGCGCCAGTCGGCCTTCAGCCACTGCACGCGATAGCCCAGTCGCTGCGCCATCTTCGCCCAGGTGTCGGAGAAGTGCCCCGTCTCGGGGATCAGCACCGTGTCGCCGGGGGACAGCACGTTGACCAGCGACGCCTCCCAGGCGCCGTGGCCGGAGGTGGTCATGGCGAAGACCTCGCCGGTGGTGGTCTTCAGCACCTGCTTGAGGCCGGCCATGCAGCGGTCGTAGAGCGCGATGAAGGCGGGGTCGTTGAAGTCTATGCTGGCGCGCGCGGTGGCCAGCAGCACGGAATCGGGGATGTTGGTCGGCCCGGGATTGGCGAAGAACATGCGCCCGCGCGCCATGGGGCGGGCGGGGGGCGGCGTGGTCATTCCATCCATGGTCGTGGCGTTCCTTGCGTCGGCGTGAGTGAAGCGCGGAACGCCGCCATCATCAACAATGGGGCATCAACGCTCCAGCCGGATGCCGGTCTGGCGCACGACGTCCTGGTACTTGCGCACCTCGGCCTGCATGAAGTCGCGCGCCACCTCGGGCGTGTTGGCGCCGCTCCAGGCGGCGACGCCGGCGCCCAGCAGGCGCTCGCGGATCGCGGGCTCGGCCACCGTCGCCGCCAGGGCGCGGTTGAGCGTGGCGAGCGTGGCCGGGTTCATCCGCGGCGGGCCGATGATCATGTTCCAGGTCGTCATCTCGAAGCCCGGCACCGCGGCCTCGTGGAGGGTGGGGATGTCGGGGAAGGCGGGGAAGCGCTCGCGGCTCGTCACCGCCAGGCCGCGCACCATGCCGTCGCGCACCTGCTGCGCCGCACTCGCCAGCACGGCGATGCCGAACTGCCCCTCGCCCTGGTGGATCGCGGTGAGCATCAGCCCGCCGGAGCGGTAGGGGACGTGGGTGAAGCGCGCGCCCACGCTGGCGCCCAGCATCTCCACCGCCAGGTGCGGGATGGAGCCGACGCCGGAGGTGGCATAGGCGAATTCCTCCGGCCGCGAGGCGCGCAGCCTGGCCACCGCCTCGGTCGCCGTGCGCGCGGGGAAGGCGGGCTGGGTGATGAGGATCAGCGGCGCGGTGCCCACCATGCCGATCTGCGTGAAGTCGCCCACCGGGTCGAAGGGCGTGCCGCCGGCGAGTGCGGCGGGCGCGATGGCGTGGGACGACACCTCGATCAGCATGATGACGTGGCCGTCGGGCGATTGCCGCCGCAGCCAGTCCGCCGCCACCGTGCCGGATGCGCCGGGCCGGTTCTCCACCACGATGCGCGCGCCGTTGCCGATGTTGGCGGCGAAGCGCTCGCTGATCATGCGCGAGGCGATGTCGGTGGAGCCCCCCGGCGCGAAGCCGGTGACGAGGGTGATCGGCCGTTCCGGGAAAGCCTGTGCCAATGCCATCACGGGGGCGAGCAGCAGGCACAGGCCGGCGAGGAGCCAGGACCGCATGGACGGAAACCTCCAGGTCATTGTCGTTGACCCGGAGCATGACGCGCCCGCCGCGCGTTGCAAGCGCCTTATTGGCGCTTGCCCAGCAGCCCATGCTCGAGGGAGGCGCGATACACGCGCGGCGCGAAATCCGCCGCCAGCGCCGCCTGGCGCAGCAGGGCGCAATCCTCCGCCGTGGGCGGGGTCAGGGGCGGCAGCATGGCGGGCGGGGGCAGGCGGCGCACCGGGCGGCCCAGCAGCTCCTCCAGCACCTCGTCGGTCACGGGGGCGACGGCGCCGCAGGTCCATTCCAGCCCCCCCAGGCGCATCAGCCGGCCGGCGAAGGCCACGCCCTCGAACTCCTCGCGCTGGAGCTTCTCGTCGCGCAGGCGGATGGCGGTGCCGCGCAGCAGGTCCTGGGCATCCGCCCAGCCTTCCGGGTTGGCGGGGCCGATGCGGAACAGGGTGAAGTGCGCCGCTTGCAGGGCGCGCAGCACCTCCAGCGCCTCGCCTTCGTGGGGTTGCTTCGCCTCGCGCTCCAGGGCCGGGGAATGGCCGCCGGCGGGGGCGAAGACGCCCAGGTCGAGCATCAGCTGGAACTGCGCCTCGTTGCCGAAGCGCACCTCGTCGTCGTGCCACATGCCCAGCGCGCGGGCGCAGGAGGCGGCGGATGCCTTCGGGATGCGCTTGGCCGCGCCCGACAGGATGCGCGCGCGGGCTGCGGAGACGGCGGCGTGGTCCATCATGGCGCCGGCACGCCCAGGCTGGCCGCGGTGGCGCGGATGTTGGCCCAGGCTTCCTCGGGCAGCGGCACGCCGCTCACCAGGCGCTCGGCGCGGCGGCGCGCCTCCATCTCGCCCGGGGCGAGGACCGGCGAATCCGCGTCGGCGGGGCGGCAGGAGCGCACCCAGTCCAGGTAGGATTGCGCCGCCGCGTGGAACGCCGCCTCGTCGCCGAAATGCTTCGGCGACAGGTGGATGGACAGCATGCCGTTGACGATGCGCCCGCGCTCCGTGACCGGGCCGGAGGTGGGGGAGCCGGTGAGGCAGCCGGCCAGCAGCTCGCACATGAAGGCGAGGCCGGAGCCCTTGTGCTCGCCGAAGGCGCGGATGGCGCCCAGCCCCTTCTCCGGGTTGCGGGGGCCGACCGGCGCGTATTCGCCATACAGCGTGCGCGGATCGGCCGAGAGCGCGCCATCGGGGGCGATCAGCGCGCCATCGGGCAGCGCCTTGCCGCCGTTGCTGGCGACCAGCACCTTGCCCTCGGCCACCAGGGAGGTGGCGAAGTCCAGCACCACCGGGCCGCCCGGCAGCGGCACGCCCACGCAGAAGGGCGCGGTGGAGAAGCGCCGCTCCACGCCCCCGAAGGGCGCCACCAGCACCGAGCCGCCGACGTTGACGAAGTGGACCGAGATCAGCCCCTCGGCCGCCGCCATCTCGGCGTAGTCGCCCACCCGGCCGAGATGGGCGGAGTTGCGCAGCCCCATGACGCAGGCGCCGTGCTGGTGGGCGCGGGCCATCGCCTGGCGCGTCGCCTGCTCGGCCACCACCTGGCCCCAGCCGTAGCCGCCGTCGAGCAGCAGGAAGCCGCCGCCGTCGGTGACGGTCTCCACGCTGCGGCCGGAGACGATGTGCCCGGCGGCGTGCCACTCGACGTAGCGCGGCACGCGGACCACGCCGTGGCTGTCATGCCCGGCGAGGTTGGCGCCGACGAGGTGGTGGCTGACCCGCGCGGCCTCCGCCGCGGGCGCGCCGGCGGCCAGCAGGATGCGGGTGACGAAGCCTTCCAGCTCGCCGGCCGGGATGTGGACGTAGGATGCCATGCGGGTTCCCCTTCGGCGCGAAAATGCGCGCGGGGCGGCGCGGCGTCCAGCCCGCGCCCGTCAGAGGACGCGGCCCGTCTCCGCGTCCAGCAGGTGCATGTTGTTCATGTCCGCCGTCAGCGTGATGGGGCGCTGCGGATGGACCTCTACCGTCGGCTCGAAGCGGGCGCAGCAGTCGCGCACGCCGTCCATGTGGAAATGCACCAGCGTCTCCATCCCCATCGGCTCGATCACCTCGGGGATGATGGGGATGTCGGCGCGGCCGGGCAGGTGCGGGCGGTGGTCGGTCAGGTGCTCGGGGCGGATGCCCAGCAACAGGGCGCGGCCGGCGGCGGGGGCGTAGCG
>JALHNW010000200.1 GCA_022843345.1 Rubritepida sp.
CGCCGATGCGGGCGCGGCGGTGATGTTCCTGGAGGTGGACACGGCGAACGCCCCGGCCCTGGCGCTGTACGCCCGCGCCGGCTTCGCGCGGGTGGGGACGCGGCGCGGCTACTACGGCCCGGGGCGGGACGCGGCGGTGCTGCGGCTCAGCCTTTCCTGACCAGCAGGTGCGATTCCCCCTGCTCCAGCACCGCGTGCCCCTGCTCGGCCAGGGTGCGGGGCAGGTTGCGGCGCGGCTCCTCGCCCCGGAAGCGGAGTTCGAGCACCTCCCCGCTCGCCATGCGGTCGAGCTGGAGGCGGGCGCGGACGAAGGTCATCGGGCAGGTGTCGGCCGTGATGTCCAGCGTGTGGTCGGGAGAAATCATGTATTCGCCTGCCCCTTTCTTGTGCCGCGGCCGCGATGGACACTTGCGGAAGGACAATGAAGCCGAGTATTTCCGAATCCAGCGAATCAGGGAATACGCGCATGTCCGAAAATGCAGCCGGGGCGGACCTCCTGGGACTGACGGCCGAAATCGTCTCTGCCCACGTCTCGAACAATTCCGTTTCCGTGACGGACCTGCCGAACCTGATCACGGAAGTCCACCGCACCCTGGCCGGCCTCGGCGGCGCGGCCCCGGCGCCGGTGGAGGCGGAGAAGCCCACCCCGGCAGTGCCCGTGAAGAAGAGCATCACCCCCGACTACCTCGTCTGCCTCGAGGACGGGAAGAAGATGAAGATGCTCAAGCGCCACCTGCAGACCTCCTATGGCCTGTCGCCGGAACAGTACCGGGAGCGCTGGGGCCTGCCGCCGGACTACCCGATGGTGGCGCCCAACTACGCGCAGCACCGCTCATCGCTGGCCAAGAAGATCGGCCTGGGCACCCAGGGCCGCAAGAAGGCCTGACCTTGCCGGGGCACGCTTCCCCCGATCCCTCGCGGATCGAGCGCCTGTGCATCGAGCGCGGGCTGAAGATGACGGGCCAGCGCCGCCTGATCGCGCGCGTGCTCAGCGAGGCGGAGGACCACCCGGACGTGGAGGAGCTGTACCGCCGCGCCTCGGCGCTGGACAGCCGCGTCTCGGTCGCCACCGTGTACCGCACCGTGCGGCTGCTGGAGGAGAAGGGCATCCTGGAGCGCCGCGACTTCGGCGGCGGCCGGGCGCGCTTCGACCCCGCCGACCGCGGCCACCACCACCACCTGATCGACGTGGACAGCGGCACCGTGATCGAGTTCCAGGACGCCTCCCACGACGCCATCGCGCGTGCCATCGCCGAGCGGCTGGGCTTCGAGCCGGTGCAGATGCGCCTGGAGATCTTCGGCCGCAAGGTGGCGCGCAAGTGAGCGAGCCCTTCGAGGAGCTGCGCGCCGGCAACCTGGGCGTGCGCGTGGCGCGGACGGGGGACGAGGTGCAGGCCGCCCAGGCCCTGCGCTTCCGCGTCTTCTTCGGCGAGATGGGCGCGACCCCCGACGCCGCGGTGCGCGAATCGGGCCTGGACGCCGACATCTTCGACGCCGTGGCCGACCACCTCCTGGTGCTGGATCACGACCGCGGCGAGGGGCCGGAGGCGGTGGTGGGCACCTACCGCCTCATCCGGCGCCAGGCCGCGGCCCGGCTCGGCCGCTTCTACTCGGATGACGAGTACGACCTGCGCCCCGTGCTGGACTTCCCGGGCGAGATCCTGGAACTCGGCCGCTCCTGCACCGACGCCGCCTACCGCACGCGCGGCACCTTGCAGCTGCTGTGGAACGGCATCGCCGCCTACGTGTTCCGCCACGAGATCGGGCTGATGTTCGGCTGCGCCTCCCTGCCGGGCACGGACGTCGCCGCCAATGCCGCCGCGCTGTCCTACCTCGCGCAGCACCACCTGGCGCCGGAGGCGATCCGCCCGCGCGCCCTGCCCGACCGCTACGAGGCGATGGACCGCCTGCCCGCCGGTTCCTACGACGCCAAGCGCGCCATGCTCGACCTGCCGCCGCTGATCAAGGGCTACCTGCGGCTGGGCGGCTTCGTGGGCGACGGCGCGGTGGTGGACCACGCCTTCAACACCACCGACGTCTGCGTGGTGGTGAAGACCGACCTGATCACCGCCAAGTATTCCAAGCACTACGAGCGCAAGGCCGGCTGGTAGCCCGCGTCAGCGCGGGCCGATCGCCGCCGCCAGCCGCTCCAGCAGCTCCGCCTTGCCGTGCAGCGGCGGGTGGATGGCGATGCGGATGGTGCCCGGGTGCTTGAGGAAGGAGCGCCGCGGCCACAGCCGCCCCGAATCGGTGGAAACGGGCGTGACCGGCAGGCCGGTGGCCTGGGCCAGCGCCAGGATGCCGGGCTGCATCGGCAGCGCCTCGCCCGGCGCGGCGCGGGTGCCCTCGGGGAAGATGACGAGCTGGCGGCCGGTGGCGGCGGCCTGCCGCCCGTCGCGCACCAGGGCGCGGATCGCCTTCATGCCCGCGCCGCGGTCCACGCCGATCTGCCCGGTGTGCCGCGCCCAGAGGCCGTAGACCGGCACCAGGAACAGCTCCTGCTTCATGACGTAGGCGGCATCCGGCACCAGGGCGAACCAGACCAGCGTGTCGAAGGCCGATTCGTGGCGGGACGCCAGCAGGGCCGGGCCGTCGGGCAGGTTCTCCCGCCCCGAGACCTCCAGCCGGATGCCGGCGACGACGCGCAGCAGGAACAGCATCACCTGGCTCCACAGCCGCATCGCCGCGCGCGACCAGCGGCGCGGGCCGAGCAGCAGCGGCAGCAGCACGATGCCGAGCACGGCGGTGAGGCCGAAGAAGAACAGGTTGAACAGGAGGGAGCGCAGGGGGATCATCGCCGCGCCCCCATGCACGAAACCCGCGCCGCCGTCAGCCCTTGGTCGCGGTGTCGTAGTCGCGCATCAGCGTCTCGGTGATGGCGCCGGGGGTGAATTCAAGGTCGCCGATGCGGCGCACCGGCGTCACCTCGGCGGCCGTGCCGGCGACGAAGGATTCGGTGGCGCGCGCCAGCTCCTCGGGCTTGATGACGCGCTCCACCACCGTCATCTGCCGCTTGCGGGCCAGGTCCATCACCGTGCGGCGGGTGATGCCGTCCAGGAAGCAGGTGGGGGTGGGGGTGTGCAGCTCGCCGTCGAAGACGAAGAAGGCGTTGGCGCCCGTCGCCTCGGCCACGTCGCCCTTGTGGTCCAGCATCATGGCGTCGTCGGCGCCCTCGTCGGCCGCCGCGTGCTTGCTCATGGTGCCGATCATGTACAGGCCGGCGGCCTTGCTCGCGGTGGGCGCGGTGTCGGGCGAGGGGCGGCGCCACTTGGCCCAGGCCAGGTTGATGCCCTTCATCCGCTGCTCCACGCCGAAATAGGCGCCCCATTCCCACACGGCGATGGCGAGGTTCACGCCGGCGTTGCGCGCCGCCACGCCCATCTCGCCCGAGCCGCGCCAGGCGATGGGGCGGACATAGGCGTCCTTCAGGCCGTTGGCCGCCAGCGTCGCGTTGGTGGCCTCGTCGATCTGCTCGGCCGTGTAGCCGATGTCGAAGCCCAGGATCCTGGCGGAGTTGAGGAGGCGGTCCGTGTGCTCGCGCAGCTTGAACACGTTGCCGGAATAGCAGCGCTCGCCCTCGAAGACGGCGGAGGCGTAGTGCAGCCCGTGGGACAGGACGTGCAGCTTGGCGTCGCGCCACGGGCGCATCTCGCCATTCCACCAGATGAAGCCGTCGCGGTCGTCGTAGGGAACCAGGGCCACCGTGCAATCCTCCACACCGGGGCGGCACCGCGCCGACCCGAAACGAACTTGAAAACCAAGCTTGGCGCATCATTCGTTCGTTCTGTAGGCTGGTTCTAGAATGTCGTGAAAAAATGTGTCAATCTTCCTGACCGAAACAACACGCATGGCACCCATGCCGGAACGTCCCGCCCCACCGCCGCTCCCTGCCGGCCGCAACCTGCTCTTCCTGCGCGAGGAGGAGCTGCGGCTGGCGCAGGACCTGCTGTATTTCGGCTACCGCGACTTCACGGCCGGCGCCGACCGCATCCTGGAGGGGCACGGCATGGGCCGCGCCCATCATCGCGTGCTGCACTTCGTCGGCCGCGCGCCGGGCATCCGCGTCGGCGACCTGCTGGCCATCCTGGGCATCACCAAGCAGAGCCTGGGGCGCGTGCTCCAGCCCATGATCGAATCGGGGCTGGTGGCCCAGGCGCCGGGGCGGGCCGACAAGCGCCAGCGCCTGCTGAGCCTGACCCCGGCGGGCGAGGCGCTGGAGCGCCAGCTCTTCGCCGCCCAGCGCGAATGGGTGCTGCGCGCCTACCGCGAGGCGGGGCCGCAGGCCGTGGAGGGCTTCCGCCAGGTGATGCGCGCCCTGATGGGCCCGGAGGCGCGGCGGCAGTTCGAGGGGCTGGAGCGCGAGGCCGCCCCCGGCCGCGCCCAGCCCGCCTTCTTGCGGAGCGCGTGATGGAGGGCGCCGACCTCCTCGTCGTGGACGACGACGCCCGGCTGCGCGCCCTGCTCCAGCGCTTCCTGAGCGAGCAGGGCCACCGCGTCGCCATGGCCGCCGACGCCGCCGAGGCGCGGGCCGCCATCGCCGCCATGGCCTTCGACCTGCTGGTGCTGGACGTGATGATGCCCGGCGAGACGGGGCTGGAGCTGGCCGAGGCCCTGCGGCGCGAGGGGGTGGAGACGCCCATCCTCATGCTCACCGCCCGCGGCGCGCCGGACGACCGCGTGGCGGGGTTCGAGCACGGGGCAGACGACTACCTGCCCAAGCCCTTCGACCCGCGCGAGCTGGCGCTGCGCATCCGTACCATCCTGCGCCGCGCCGCCCCCGCGCCGCCGCCGGCCCTG
>JALHNW010000201.1 GCA_022843345.1 Rubritepida sp.
TGCGCGCCGAGCGCGTGCGCCCTGGCATGGCCCAGCGCCTGGACCAGGTGGTGGGGCAGGAGCTGCGACGGCCGCTGGCGGTGGAGCAGGGCTTCGCGCTGGTGGACCTCGGCCCGCCGTCGGTCGTGCAGAAACACGCGCTGGTGACGCTGCTGCTGGACGCGCCTGGCATCCAGCTCGCCGTGCAGGGCCGCGCGCTGGAGGCCGCACCCCGGGGCGGGGCGGTACCGGTGATGAACCTCGTCTCGCGCAACGTGGTGGAGGGGGTGGCGATCGGCCCCAACCGCGTGCGCGTCGCCATGGGCGCCGTGCCGCACGCCGCGCGGGAAGGATTCTAGGCCATGCGTCTCGCCATCATCCTGCTCCCCCTCGCGCTCATGGCCTGCGGGCAGGCCGAGCGCCTGTCGCGCCTCGGCCGCGCGCCGGACATGTCGCCCGTCGCCGACCCGACGCGCGACCCGGCCTGGCGCCCCGTCTCCATGCCCATGCCCGCGCCGCAGGAGGCGCCGTTGCTCAACAACTCGCTGTGGCGCCCGGGCAGCCGCACCTTCCTGCGCGACCAGCGCGCGGCGCAGGTGGGCGACCTCATCACCGTGCTGGTGGGCATCAGCGACGACGCGCAATTGCAGAACCGCACGCAGCGCAGCCGCAACGGCAGCGACACCATCGGCGTGCCGAACCTGCTGGGGCTGGAGACGCAGGCGAACCGCCTGCTGCCGCGCGGCGCCAACCCGGAAAGCCTGGTGAGCACCAGCGGCGTGGGCGCCAGCGACGGCAACGGCCAGGTGCGGCGCACGGAGACGGTGAACCTGCGCCTGGCGGCGACCATCACCCAGGTGCTGCCCAACGGCAACATGGTGGTGCAGGGCCGCCAGGAGGTGCGGGTGAACGCCGAGCTGCGCGAGCTGGAGGTGCGCGGCGTCGCGCGGCCGCAGGACATCGGCAGCGACAACACCGTGCGCCACGACCGGCTGGCCGAGGCGCGCATCTCCTATGGCGGGCGCGGCGCGCTGAGCGACATCCAGCAGCCGCGGCTGGGGCAGCAGCTGATAGACATCCTCAGCCCATTCTAGGCGGCGAGCGGCGCCACCTTCGCCCGCGCGTCATGCCGCGCGAGGCGGGCGAGCAGGTATTCCACCTCCGCCCGCGCCGCAGCACCCAGCGCCGGGCCGGGCCGGCGCTGCGCCGGGGAGGCCAGCACGCCGCGCCGCGCCAGCACGTATTTGCGCACGCTCAGCCCCACGCCGGGCTGGAGCTCGTAGCGCATCAGCGGCAGGTGGGCGTCGAACAGGTCGTGCGCCGCGTCGCGCTGGCCGCTGGCCGAAAGGCGAACGAGGTCGCCCAGCATGTCGGGGAAGGCGTAGCCGGTCATCGCGCCGTCCGCGCCGCGCTCCATCTCGAAATCCAGGAACACGCCGCCATTGCCGCACAGGATGGAGATGGGCCGCAGGGAGCCGTCGGCCTGGAAGCCGCGCAGGGCGCTGATCTTCTCCAGCCCCGGCCAGTCCTCGTGCTTGAGCATGACGCAGGAGGGGTTTTCCGACACGATGCGGCGGATGACGCCCGGCGTCATCTGGACCTGGAACAGCTGCGGGTAGTCCTGCAGCACCCAGGGGACGTCATCGCCGACCGCCTCGATCGCCTGGCGGAAATAGTTCACCGTCGCGTCGTCGGTACGAAGCGCCGGCGGGGGCGCGATCATCACGCCGGCCGCACCCGCCTCCATCACGCCATGCGCCAGGGCGCGCATGCCGGCGAAGCCCGGCGCGGTGACGCCCACGATCACGGGCTTGGAGCCGGCGCGGCGGATGATGCGGCGGCTGATCTCCAGCGCCTCCGCGCCGTCCAGCTTCGGAGCCTCGCCCATCACGCCCAGGATGGTCATGCCATCCGCCCCCGCCTCGCCGAGGAAGAAGTCGGTCATGCGGTCGGTGGAGGCGTCGTCTATCCGCCCATCCTCGTGGAAGGGGGTGGGGGCGATGACGAAGACGCCCTTGGCGGTGTGGTCGAGCGGCATGGTGGCAGACCCTGTGCTGGTGTCGCCGGCCGGTCTACCCCAGGGGCGCAACGGAATCGAGATGCGCGGCCGCCGTCGCGCGCATGGCGGCCAGCTTCGCGGGGTCCATCTTCCGCAGCGTGGCCAGCGGCATCGCCATGCGCGGGTTGGCCGCGAAGCGCTCCGCGTGGCGGGCGATGAAGTCCCAGTACAGTGCGTTGAACGGGCAGGCGCCCTCGCCCGCGCTGCGCTTCACGTCGAAGCGGCAGCGCCCGCAATGGTCGCTCATGCGGTTGATGTAGGCGCCGCTCGCGGCATAGGGCTTGGACGCCATCACGCCGCCATCCGCGTGCAGCACCATGCCCGTGACGTTGGGCAGCTCCACCCACTGGTAGGCGTCGGCGTAGACGGCGAGGTACCACTCGTTCACCGCATCCGGGTGGATGCCGGCGAGAAGGGCGTAGTTGCCCGTCACCATCAGGCGCTGGATGTGGTGGGCGTAGGCGTGGTCGCGCGTCTGCGCCACCGCCTGGTCCACGCAACGCATCCCGGAATTGGCGGTCCAGTAGAAAGCCGGCAAGGGCCGGTGCGCCTCCAGCGCGTTCATCCGCGCGTAGCCCGGCATCCGCAGCCAGTAGAGGCCGCGCACGTATTCGCGCCAGCCCAGCACCTGGCGGATGAAGCCCTCGGCGGCGTTGAGCGGCACCAGGCCCGCGCGCCAGGCCGCCTCGGCGGCGTCGCACACCTCGCGCGGCAGCAGCAGGCCGATGTTCATGGCGGGCGAGAGCAGCGAGTGGAACAGGAAGGGCTCGCCCTCCGCCATCGCGTCCTGGTGGTCGCCGAACAGGGGCAGGCGGTGCGCCACGAAGTCGTCCAGCGCGATGCGCGCCTCCTGCGCGGTGACGGGCCAGTTGAAGGTGTCCAGCGTGCCGAAGGTGGCGTTGAACTCGCGCTGGACGAGGGCGATCACCTCCTGCGTGATGGCGTCGGGGGCGAAGCGCGGGGGTGCGGGCGGGCGCAGGCCGCGCGGCAGGGGCTTGCGGTTCTCGGCATCCAGGTTCCACTGGCCGCCGGCGGGTTCGCCCTCCTCCATCAGCAGGCCGGTGGCGCGGCGCATCTCGCGGTAGAAGAACTCCATCCGCAGCTGCTTGCGCCCGCCGGCCCAGCGGAAGAACTCCGGCAGCGGGTTGAGGAAGCGCGCGTCCTCGCGGATCTCCACGGGGATGGCGTGCTCATCCTCCCAACGGCGCGCCATCTCCAGCACGCGCCATTCGCCGGGCTGGGTCAGCACGATGCGCGCGGGGCGGTGCCGCGCCACGGCGCGCGCCACCTCGCCGCCGAAGGAGTGGGTGTTGCCCGCATCGTCCAGCCGCACGTAGTCCACCCGCACGCCGCGCGCGGCGAGCGCGCGGGCGAAATGGCGCATGGCGGAAAGGATCAGCGCGATCTTCTGCGCGTGATGCGGGACGTATGTGCCTTCCTGCCGCACCTCCATCATCAGCACCACGTCCCGCGCCGGGTCCAGGTCCTCCAGCGCGGAGAGGCTGCGCGCGCACTGGTCGCCCAGCACCAGGCGAAGAACCGTCATGCAGGCGCGTAGGTCACGGTGCTGCCATCGTCGCCCTTGGTGCTGAATCCCACCCAGTTGCCGTCACGCGCGAAGAGGCATTCCGCCTCCACCTCGCCCGTGCAGCCGATGGCGAAGCCGCCCGCGGTGTCGCGCCGCGTCCAGCGCAGGTCCATCAGCCTGCCGGTGGTGGTGCCGAAGATGGGCACGGCGCCGCCGAGGCGCGAGGCGTCCCACCAGGACAGCGGCGCGGCGTTGGGCGGCAGGCGCAGCGCGCCCTCCGGGCCGTCCACCAGCACGGCCTCCGGCGTGGCGCGGGCGCGCACCACGGCCACGGTGCCGTTGCGGTTAAGCCGGCTGTCCACCGAGCGGAAGCGCCAGCCCTCCGTCACCTCCGTGTAGAGGTGCTCGAAGCGATAGACCACGACGCCCAGCACGCGGGGGACCACCTGCACGTCGCTCACCGTCACCCGCTCGCGCCCGCGCTCCGTCACGCGCACGGCATGGGTGCCGATCTGCGCGCCGTTCCGCATGACCTTGAAGGACCAGCCGCCCGCCGCGGCGGGTTGCGCGCGCACGGCGCCGGGCAGGAGGGCGAGCAGGGGCAGGGCGCGGCGCAGCATCACCCCCCTTTAGCGCGCAGGGTGGACCGCCCGCCATCCACCGCTATCACCTGGCCCGTGATCCAGCCCGAGGCGCGGGACAGCAGGAAGTCCGCCAGCGCCGCCGCGTCGTCCGGCTCGCCCAGGCGGGGGATGGGGTGGGTCTTGGCGATGGCCTCCGCCATGGCGGGGTTGCGGGTCAGCGGCTCGGCGATGCCCGTGCGCGTCAGGCTGGGGGCGATGCAGTTCACGCGCACGGCGGGGGCGAGTTCGGCGGCGAGCGCCACGGTCATGCCCTCGACCGCGCCCTTGGCCATGGCGATGGCGAGGTGCGAGGGAAAGCCCGCCCGCGCAGCGACGGAGGAGAACAGCACCACGCTGCCCTGCCCCTCCATCAGCGCCGGCATTGCCGCCTGTACGGCGCGCGCGGCGGCCACCGCGTTCAGCCGGAAGGCGTCCATCATGTCCGCCTCCGTCGTGCGCGCGGCCGGCTTCAGCACGATGGAGCCGACGCAGAAGGCGAGCCCCGCCAGCGGCCCCGGCGGCAGCGGCGGCAGGGCCAGGGCGTCGCCTTGCACCGCCTCGCTGCCCGGCAGCTCCGCGGCCAGGGCAGCCAGCCTCGCGGCGTC
>JALHNW010000202.1 GCA_022843345.1 Rubritepida sp.
GCACCTGCGCGCGCAGGGCGCGGATCGCCTCCACCCCCCAGCCGCGGATCAGCGCCAGCGCCGCCTTCTGCGCCGCGTCGTCGTACAGCAGCCCGGTCCAGAAGGCCGGCTGCGCCAGGATCATGGCTTCCGAGCCCGAGTCGCTGCCGCGCATCTCCAGGAACTGCTTCAGGCGCACGTCGGTGAAGACGGTGGTGACGTGGTCGGCCACGTCGCCCATCGTCGCGGCCAGGCCGGGGATGGCGCCGCGCACCAGGTCGCGGAAACTCGCGCCCGTGAGGTCCAGCAGGCGGCCTTCGCGGGCCACGAAGTACATCGGCACGTCCAGCACGTATTCCGCGAAGCGCTCGAAGCCGAAGCCCTCCTCGAAGACGCAGGCGGGGATGCCGGCGCGCGCGTTGTCCGTGTCCAGCCAGGCGCGGCCGCGGCCCGACAGAAAGCCCGAGGGCGCGCCGTCCTCGAAGGGCGAGGACGCCCAGAGCGCGGTCGCCAGCGGCTGGAGCGCGAGGCCGATCCGCAGCTTCTCGCGCATGTCCGCCTCGTCGGCGAAGTCCAGGTTCACCTGCACGGTGGCCGTGCGCAGCATCATGTCCAGCCCGCGCGAGCCGACCTTGGGCATGTAGCGGCGCATGATGGCGTAGCGGCTCTTGGGCATCCAGGGCATGGCGTCGCGGCTGGCCACCGGGTGGAAGCCCATGCCGGAGAAGCCCAGGCCGAGGGGATGCGCGACCGCGTGCACGTCGCGCAGGTGCGCGGCCAGCTCCTCCTTCGTCGCGTGGATGTCGGCGAGCGGCGCGCCCGACAGCTCGAACTGCCCGCCCGGTTCGAGGGACACGGATTCCATGCCGCGGGAAAGGCCGATGGTGTTGTCGCCGTCGCGGATCGGCGCCCAGCCCATCTGCTCGATCCCGCTGAGCATCGGGCCGATTCCGCTCTCGTAGTCGGGCGGCGACAGGTCGTGCCGGCGGAAGCCGATCTTCTCGTGTTCCGTGCCGATGCGCCATTGCGCGCGCGGCTTGCCGCCGGCGGCGAACCACGCGGCGAGCTGGCGCGAATCCGTGAACGGCGTCGGGTCGGCCTGGCCGGGATTGCTCATTCGCTCGCCTTCACATCGGTCGCGTGGAGCGCGAAGGACAGCGCGCCCAGACCCGCCACCGCTGCCGTTTCCGCGCGCAGGATGCGCGGGCCGAGCGAGGCGGGCGTAACAAAGGGGCGGCGGGCGAGGTCGTCAAGTTCGGCCCTCTCGAACCCCCCCTCGGGGCCGACCAGCAGCGCGTGGGCCGGCAGCAGGCCGTGGATGGGCCGCGCCCCCGCGCGCTCGGCCGCCACCAGCAGCAACCCGCCTTCCCAGGCGTCCAGCACGGCGTGCAGCGGCCGCGCCTCGTCCACCTGCGGCACGGACAAGCGCTCGCACTGCTCGGCGGCGGCGCGGGCGATGGCGTGCAGGCGCTCGGTGTTGGCATGCGTCGCCACGCAGCGCCGCGTCAGCACCGGCGAGATGCGCGTGGCGCCGAGCTCGGTCGCCTTCTCGACCGCCCAGTCCATCGCCTCGCGCTTCAGGCAGGCCAGCAGCAGGCGCAGGGCGGGCTCCGGCGCGGGCGCGCGCAGGAGCGCGCCGACGCGGATGGCGCCGCGATCCTTGCGCAGCGCGGTGATCTCGGCCGCGAACTCGCCGTCGCGGGCGTTGAAGGCGCGCAGCTCCGCCCCCGCCGCGCGGCGCAGCACCGTGCCGATGTGGTGCGCCTGGCCGGGGGTGAGTGCCACCTCGCCGCCGTCGCTCAGCGGCGCGTCGTGGAAGATGCGCGGGATGGACATGCGCCCCCATGCCGTGCTCCCTGCCCGCGTGCAAGGCTACACGGACATCCGGCGCGAAGGGTGGGTGGCGCGGCTGCCCGCCGCGTGGCGCCCCTACGCGCTGCTGGCCCGCTTCGACCGGCCGATCGGCGCCTGGCTGCTGTTCCTGCCCGGGCTGTGGTCCATCGCGCTGTTCGCGCGCGACGCGGGGCAGGGGGCGTGGCTGGCGCTGCTGTTCCTGCTGGGCGCCTTCGCCATGCGCGGGGCGGGATGCGTTGTGAACGACCTGTGGGACCGCGACCTGGACCGCCAGGTGGAGCGCACCCGCGGCCGCCCGCTGGCTGCGGGGCTGGTGACGCCGCTGCAGGCGCTGCTCTTCCTGGCCCTGTTGTGCGTCGTGGGGCTGCTGGTGCTGGTGCAGCTCGACGGCTTCGCCATGCTGGTGGGCGTGGTGTCGCTGGTGCCGGTGGTGCTGTATCCGCTGGCCAAGCGGGTGACGGATTTTCCCCAGTTCGTGCTGGGCCTCACCTTCGGCTGGGGCGCGCTGCTGGGGGCGGCGGCCGCGACCGGGACGCTGCCGCTGCCCGCCCTGGCGCTCTACGCCGCCGCCATCGCCTGGATCCTGGGCTACGACACCATCTACGCCCACCAGGACCGCGAGGATGACGCGCTGGTCGGCATCCGCTCCACCGCGCGGCGCTTCGGGGCGCGGACGGAGGCCTTCCTGCTGGGCTGCTACGGCGCCGCGCTGGCGCTGCTGGTGCTGGCGGGCGCGCTGGCCGGGCTGGGCTGGGGCTTCTTCCTGGCGCTGTCCGTGCCGGCCGCCATGCTGTGGCGGCAGGCGCGCGTGCTGGACATCAACGACCCCGCGCAATGCCTGGTGCTGTTCAAGGCGAATCGGGAGGTCGGGCTGCTGGTGGCGCTGGCCCTGCTGCTGGGCAGGCTTTGACGGCCGAGGCCGATGGCCGGAGGGCCGAAGGGCCCGGAGGCCTCCATCGGCCGCCCGATGAAACGTTCATCGCCGCGCAGACCGCCATCGGCCGCGCCCCCGTGGTGCCGGAGATCGCGCTGCACCTGGCCAGCGAGATCACGCCCATCTGGCAGGCCAGCGAGGCCTTCCTGCGCGAATCCGGCATCGCGCCCCCGTTCTGGGCCTTCGCCTGGCCGGGCGGGCAGGCGCTCGCCCGGCAGGTGCTGGACGGGCCGGACCTCGCGGGCCGCCGCGTGCTGGACTTCGCCGCCGGCTGCGGCATCGCCGGCATCGCCGCCGCCATGAAGGGCGCGTGGGTGGAATGCGCGGAGATCGACCCGATGGCGCTCGCCGCCTGCCGGCTGAACGCCGCGCTGAACGGCGTGGCGATGGACACGCCCCCCGGCGACGTGGTGGGCAGCGCCAACCGCTGGGACATCATCCTGGCCGGCGACGTCTGCTACGAGGCGCCGATGACCGCGCACATCCTGCCCTGGCTGCGCGCCATGGCCGGCGCGGGCGCCACGGTGCTGCTGGCCGACCCGGGCCGCGCCTACCTGCCGCAGGCGGGGCTGGAGGCGCTGGCCGAATACCCCATCCCCACCAGCCTGGAGCTGGAGGATCGCACGGAGCGCACCGTCACCATCGCCCGATTGCTGCCCTGAAACCGCCATGAGGCTTGGGGAAGCTTCCCCCCATGTGGCCCGCATTCCTCGCAGCCTTGCTGCTCACCATCCCCGAAGCCTCCGCGCAATCGCGGCGCGACTTCGATTCGCAGGGCCGCTTCGAGGGCCGCAGCGAGGATGGCCGCCACTACGACGCGCAGGGCCGCTTCCAGGGCCGCAGCGAGGCCCGCCCGGACGGGCGGCGCGACTACGACTCGCAGGGCCGCTTCACCGGCCGCACCGAATCCCGCCCCGACGGCGCCCGGGCCTACGACGCGCAGGGCCGGTTCCAGGGCCGCACCGAGCGCTCCGGCGACACGCTGCGACACTACGACGCCCAGGGCCGCAGCACCGGCCGCAGCGAGCTTCGCAACGGCGAGGTGCGGCACTACGACTCGCAGGGCCGCTTCACCGGGCGCACGGAGAGCCGCTGAGCTTGCAACCCGGGCAGGGGGGCCGCACCTTCATGCCCTGATGCTGCCCCGCCTGAACGCCCTGTGGTCCGCTGTCGAGGATGCGCTCTTCACCCGCGCCGCCGCGCCCCCCGTGGCCGTCCAGGCCCCGGTGATCTGGCTGCTGGGCAAGACCCAGGCCGGCAAGACCGCCATCATCCAGGCCCTGACCGGCGATTCGCGGGCCGAGATCGGCCGCGGCTTCACCCCCTGCACCCGCCATTCACGCCTCTACGACGTGCCCGAGGGCGCGCCGATCCTGCGCTTCCTGGACACGCGCGGCCTGGGCGAGGCACGCTATGACCCGGCCGAGGACATCGCCTTCGCCGAACGCCAGGCGCACCTGGTGCTGGCGGTGATGCAGGCCTCCGACCCCGACCAGGCCGCGCTGGCCGCCGTGCTGCGCGAGGTGCGGCGCCGCCACCCGGAATGGCCGGTGATCGCCGCGCAGACCGGCCTGCACCGTCTCTACCCCACCGGGCACGCGCATGCCGAAGCCTGGGACGAGGCGGCGGCCCCCGAGGCGCTGCGCCGCGCGTTGCTGGGGCAGCGCGACGCCTTCACGGGGCTGGCCGACGCCTTCGTCCCGCTGGACTTCACGCAAGGTTCGCATGAACCCGCGCTCTACCGCCTGGACGCGCTGCGGCAGGCCATCGAGGCCGCCTCCGCCGAGGTCGCCACCCGGCTGCGCGGCATCGGCACCGATGAGGGGCAGGACCGGCTGCGCGCCGCCGCCCGGCGCACGGTGAACGGCTACGCCACGCTGGCCGGCGGGGCGGGTGCGGTGCCGATCCCCGTGGCCGGCATCGGCGGGCTGGCGACGGTGCAGGGGCTGATGCTGCGAAGCCTGGGCGCGCGCTTCGGGGTGGGGTGGACGCGCCGCTCGGCCGGCGAGTTCTTCGGCTTC
>JALHNW010000203.1 GCA_022843345.1 Rubritepida sp.
GCGCCGATGCGCGGGCAGGCAGCACGGTGATGGAAGGGCCGAACGGCACGCCGCTGATGGTGCTGGACCGCGTCGGCGAAGGGCGCGTCGCCCTCATGCTGTCGGATCACATCTGGCTGTGGTCCCGCGGCCATGATGGCGGCGGGCCACAGCAGGAACTGCTGCGCCGCATCGCCCATTGGACGATGAAGGAGCCGGAGTTGGAGGAGGAGGACCTGACGGCGCGGATCGACCAGGGCCACCTGACGATCGTCCGCCGCAGCCTGGAAGCCGGCGCGCCGCCGGAAGTCACCGTGACCGCCCCCGATGGCGGTACCACCCGCCAGGTGCCCGAAGCCCGTGGCGGCGGCCGCGCGGTGCTGGAAATGGCCGCACTGCAGGCCGGCGTCTGGCAGGCCACCGATGGCCGCCGGACCGCCTTCGCCGCCGCCGAGGCACCGAACCCGATGGAGGTCGCGGACCTTCGCGCGGAAGACGCCAGGCTGCGCCCGCTGGCCGAGGCGACGGGTGGCGCGGTGCGCTGGCTCGGCACCGATGCCGTGCCGCTGGTGCCGGAACTCCGCCGCGTTGCGCTGGGGCGGGACCAGCATGGCGGTGCCAGCACCGGCCCGGGCTGGATCGGGCTGCGCCGCAACGCGGACCACACCGTGACGGGCATAACCGCCCTGCCCCTGCTGCCGCCCTGGCTGGCGCTGGCGCTGCTGCTGGGCGTGGCGCTCGTCGCGTGGCGGCGGGAGGCGCGGTAGGGCCCGATTCGTGCCGATGAAGCGCCGAATCACGCCCTGGTCAGAAGGTGACGCCCTCCCGCCCCAGCCGCTCGCGCAGCAGGGATTTCGGCACCTTGCCGTAGGCGGATTTGGGCAGCGCGTCCCACACCACCACGCGCTGCGGGTGCTTGTAGCGCGCCAGCAGGGGGGCAAGGTGGGCGAGGATGGCGGCGGGCTCGGCCGCCTCGCGCAGGACCAGGCAGGCCACGCCCGCCTCACCCCATCTCGGGTGCGGAAGGCCGAGGACGGCGCATTCGGCCACCGCCGGGTGGGTCAGCAGCGCCTCCTCCACCTCGCGCGGATACACGTTGGAGCCGCCCGAGATGAACATGTCGGATTGGCGCCCGGTGATGTGCAGGAAGCCCCGCGCGTCCAGGTGGCCCAGGTCGCCGGTGTGGAACCAGCCGTTGGCGAAGGCCTTCTCCGTGGCCTCGGGGTTCTTCCAGTAGCCGGCGAAGACGGCGGGGCCGCGGACGCAGATCTCGCCCGTTTCGCCGGGCGGCAGGCGCGCGCCGTCCTCGGCCAGGATCGCCACCTCCATGCCGGTGCGGGGCTGGCCGCAGGACAGCGCGCCGGGGGCGGCATCGTCCATGCTGTGCTGGTCGGCGCGCAGGACGGTGATGTTGCCCGTCACCTCGCCCAGGCCGAAATACTGCACGAGGCACGGGCCGAGCCGCTCCAGCGCGCGCTTCTGGTCGGCACGGTACATGGGCGCTCCGGCGTAGATGACGTGGCGCAGCGCGTGCGGCGCGGCGTCCGCGTGCTCCGCCAGGGCGGCGAGGATGGTGGGGACGGTGAACATGTTCGTCACGCGGTGCGCGGCGATCAACTGCCACGCCTCCGCGGCGTCCAGCCGCTCGCCGTCGGGGATGATGGAGGGGGCGCCGCGGGCCACGTTGGACAGCAGGTGGATGCCCGCGCCGTGGGACAGCGGGGCCACGACCAGGGAGGCGTCGCGCTCGCACAGGCCGGGCATGAGGTCGGCCAGGTGGTTGGTGACGACGAAGTTCATCTGCCCATGCGTCAGCACCGCGGCCTTGGGGCGGCCGGTGGTGCCGGAGGTGAAGAAGAACCAGGCCGGGTGGTCCGGGGCCACCGCCGCCTCGTGGTCGGGCGGCGGGGGCGTGGCGGCGGCCAGCGCCGCTTCGTAATCCTCCTCGCCCTCCGCCGCGTCGCCGATGGCCAGCACGCGCGGTACGGCGCAGGCGATGGCGTGTTCGCGGAAGCCGCGGTCGCGGATCAGCAGCGCGGCGCCGCTGGATTGCGCCAGGAAGGCGGCCTCGGCGGGGGTGAGGCGGACGTTGGTGGGCACCCAGGCGGCGCCGGCCTTCCAGCAGGCCCACATGCTCTCGACCATCGCGTTGGAGTTGCGCGCATGGACCAGCACGCGGTCGCCGGGCGCCACCCCGCGGGCGCGCAGGGCGGCGGCCAGCCGGTCCACGCGGGCGTCCAGCTCGGCCCAGCTCCAGGTGCGGCCGCGCCACAGCAGGGCGGGCGCGTCCGGCAGGCGGCGGGCGGTCTGCGTCAGCAGGCGGGCGAGGTTGGCGGTGAACGTCACGCCATCAGCCCCGTGCCGGCGAAGCCGCCGTCAACGGCGAGGGCGTGGCCGTTGACGTAGCCGCTGCGCGCGCCGTCCAGCAGGAACAGCGCCGCCTCGGCGATCTCGTCCGGCGTGCCGTAGCGGCGCATGGGAATGCGCGCGGTCCAGCCCGCGCGGGTCTGGGCGTCGTGCAGGGTGGCGACCATCGGCGTCTCGACCGGGCCGGGGCAGATGGCGTTCACCCGGATGCCGCGCGGGGCGAGGTCTATCGCCATCACCTGCGCCATGTTCACCACCGCGGCCTTGGACGCGCCATAGGCCACGCGCCCCTTGGAGCCGCGCAGGCCGGATACCGAGGAGATCAGCACGATGGAGCCGCCCGGCGCCATCCGCCGCGCCGCCGCCTGGGCGCACAGGAAGGAGCCGATGACGTTCACCTCCAGGATGCGGCGGAAGGCATCGGCGGTGGTGTCCAGCACCGGCGTGTCGGCGGAGATGCCGGCGCAGGTGACCAGGCCGGTGACGGCGGGCAGGCCGTCCAGCCACCCGGCGATGGCCCCCTCGTCCGTCACGTCGAGTGCCACGATGCCGGGGGCGGCGGTGCGGTCGGCGCCCGCGGTGGGGATGCCCGCCGCCTGCGCCCGCGCCAGCAGCGCAGCCCCCAGGCCGGATGCGGCGCCCGTGATCGCCAGCATGGCGTGTCCCTCCGTGTCTTGCGCGGTGCGGCCGCGGCGTCGCATGGTGCCGCCCATGACGCGGCGCCCGCAAGCCGCCCCGGAGGAGAGACGCCGATGATCGCCACCACCCGCCGTGCCGCCCAGCTGGGCGGCTTTTGCGCGCCGCTCGTCGCCGGCGCGCAGCCGGCCTATCGCCCGGAATACAAGGTCTCCGTGGTCGCCAACCGGCCGATCCCCTTCGCCGAGGGCGCCTTCCAGTGGGCGGAGCTGGTGAACGAGCGCTCGGGCGGGCGCATCAACATGCGCGTCTACCCGCAGAGCCAGCTGGTCGGCGGCGACCAGACGCGTGAGCTGCTGGCGATGCGCCAGGGCATCGTGGACATGTGCGTGTTCAGCACGATCAACATCGCCCCGCAGGTGCGCGAGGCCGGCATCTTCCAGCTGCCCTTCCTGATGCCCGACCACCGCGCCTTCGACGCGCTGATCAACGGCGAGGTGGGGCGCGACCTCCACGCGGTGATGGACCGCCGCGACGTGGTGCCGCTGGCCTGGGGCGAGAACGGGTTCCGCGAGATCAGCAACTCCCGCCGGGCGATCAGCGCGCCGGGCGACCTGCGGGGGATGAAGATCCGCTTCGCGGCCGGCGCGATCTTCAGCGACATCTTCAACGCGCTCGGCGCCAACCCGCTCCAGATGTCCTTCGCCGACCTCCAGCCCGCGCTGAGCACGGGCGCGGTGGACGGGCAGGAGAACCCGGTCAACCTGTTCCTGGCCTTCCGCATGGACACGCTGGCGCAGCGGCACCTGACCGTGTGGAACTACGTGAACGACGCGCTGATCTTCGGCGCTGCCAAGTCCGTGATGGCGCAGTTCACGCCGGCCGACCAGGAGCTGGTGCGCGAATGCGCGCGCGAGGCGGCGCGGCGCAACATTGCGCTGGCCCGCAACGGGCTGGGCATCCCCGGCACCGATGATTCCGCGCTGGTGGAGCTGCGGCGGCGCAACGTGGAGGTGACGTCGCTGACCGGCGCGCAGAAGCAGGCCTTCGCCACCGCGCTGCGCCCCGTCTACGAGAAGTGGAGCGCCACCGTGGGCGCCGACCTCACCCGCAAGGCCGAGGCGGCGATCCGCGCGCTGTCCTGAATGGCGGCCGATTTCGACCCGACGGCTGAGGCGCCCGAGCCGCGCACGCGCATCCCCCTGACGCTGGAGCGCGTGCTGCTGGCCGGCTGCATGGCGGCGATGGCGCTGATCACCTTCGCCAACGTGGTGACGCGCTACCTGTCCAACATCTCGCTGGCCTTCACCGAGGAGTATTCGGTGGCGCTGATGGTGGGGGTGGCGCTGGTCGGCACCGCGCTGGCCACCGCCATGGGGCGGCACATCCGCATCGGCTTCCTGGTGGACATGCTGCCCCCGCGCGGCCGGCGCGCGGCGGAGGTGGTGGCGATGGCGCTGGTGATCCTGTGCTTCGGCATCATCGCCTATTACGGCGCCTGGATGACCTGGGACGAGTACGACTTCGAGGCGCTGTCCGCCGGGCTGGGGCATCCGCAATGGCTCTACACGGTGTGGCTGCCGGTGCTGTCCGTCCTGGTGATGGCGCGCGCCCTTGGGCGGCTGGTGCGGATCGCGCGGGGTGAGGCGTCGTGATCGGGACCGTGCTGTTCCTGGCCTTCCTGGTGATGCTGCTGGGCGGCGTGCCGATCGGCGTGGCGCTGGGCCTGGCCGGCGCGCTGGCGATCACGCTGGCCGACCAGTCCATCATGGCGATGCCCACCAAC
>JALHNW010000204.1 GCA_022843345.1 Rubritepida sp.
GGGCCGCTGGCCGGCATCGCCTTCCAGCGGCGGTGGGAGGCGGCGGCCTTCGCGGCCGGCGGCGGCGCCTGGCGCGCCCCGGCGCAGCGCGTGGGCGATTTCCTGCAAGGCCGCGCCAGCACGGCGCTGGGCGAGGTCACGCCTTCCTACCAGCCCGGCGTGACGCCGACGGACCTGGCGCCCTGCCTGCCCGACTTCGCCATTTCGGCGATGCGCGAGGCGCTGGCGGGGTTCGAGAAGGACATCCCCGGCTTCGCCATGGGCGACGCGGTGCTGACGGGGGTGGAAACGCGCACCTCCTCGCCGCTTCGCATCCCGCGCGGGGAGGACTGCGCCAGCCTGAACACGCCGGGCCTGTACCCGGCGGGCGAGGGCGCGGGCTATGCCGGCGGCATCATGTCGGCGGGCGTGGACGGCATCCGCGTGGCGGAGGCGGTGGCGCTGGCGATGACCGGGGGCGGGGCGGTGCGGTCGTCGGGGCGGCACAAGGATGACAGCGTCAGCTACGGCTAGCGCGGTCCTTCGCATCCACCGCCTTGATCCGCGCCCGAGTTTCCTCCCACTCCGCATCGCCCCAGGCGGCGTAGTCCATGTAGGTGCCGGCCCCCGTCGCGCGGTGCTGCGCGCCGTCCAGCGCGATGGTCTCGCCGGTGATCCAGCCCGCGCCCTCGCCCAGCAGGAAGGCGGCCAGCGTGCCGATGTCCTGCGCGGTCCCGGCCCGGCGCAGCGGGTTCCTCGCGCTCCACTTGCCCGTCGGGTCCTCGGCGCCGGGGCGGATGCGCGCCAGCATCCCCTCCGTCGGGATCAGCCCGGGCGAGATGGCGTTCAGCCGGATGCCGTGCGGCCCCCATTCCAGCGCGAGGGAGCGCGTCATCCCCTCGATCGCCGCCTTGGACATGGCGGAGGGCACGACGAAGGGCGCGCCCGTGCGCGTCCAGGTCACCAGGATGGAGACGACCGCGCCCCCGGTTCCCGCCGCGATCCAGCGCCTGCCCAGCGCGTGGGTGACGTGGAAGGTGCCGTGCATCACGGTGTCGGCCACCGCCCGGAAGCCGCGCGGGGAGACGTCCTCGGTGCGGCTGAGGAAGTTGCCGGCGGCGTTGTTCACCAGGTGGGTCGGCAGCGCGCCGGCCTCGGCGGCGCGGGCCAGGGCGGCCTCCACCGCGTCGGCGTCCCGGATGTCCACCGCCTGCCAGCGCGCGCCGAGTTCGGCCGCCGCTTCCTCCAGCGGCGCCGGGCGGCGGCCCCACAATTCCAGCTGCGCGCCGCAGGCGTGGAAGGCGCGCGCCATCATCAGCCCCAGCCCGGTGCCGCCGCCCGTCACCAGCACGCGCGCGCCCGCCAGGGCGTCGTCGCGCAGCACGCTCATCCGCGCAGGCCGAGGCGGTTGACGCGGGCTTCCTCCTCGGTCGCGGTGCGCTGGATGAAGGCGGCGTAGTCCTCGGGGCCCAGGTATTCCAGCGGCATGTCGAGGCGGCGCAGGGTGGCGACGTGGGAGGGGTCGTGCAGGGCGGTGCGGAAGCCCTCGTGCAGGCGGCGCACCACGTCGGGGTCCATGCCCAGCGGGCCGACCAGGCCGTAGGGCGAGGTGACGACCATGTCGTAGCCGAGTTCGCGCAGCGTCGGCACGTTGGGCCAGCGCCAGGAGCGCTCGCGCGACCACACGTTGAGCGCGCGCAGCCGGCCCTGCTCCACCAGCTCCACCACGCCCGAGCCGGTGGCGGAGGCGTCTATGTGGCCGCCGATCAGCGCGGGCACGGCGTCGCCCTCGCCGCGGAAGGGCACGTGCTCGATCTCGATGCGCTCGGCGGCCGCGAGGTCCACCAGGGTGAGGTGCGGCGTGCCGTTGGCGCCGGTGTTGCCCATCTTGACCATGCCGGGGCGGCGGCGCGCGTCGGCCACCACGTCCGCCCATGTCTGGTAGGGCGATTCCGCGCGCACGCAGATGGCGAAGAGGTAGCCGGTGAGGTGGATGACCGGCGTGAAGTCGGTGCGCGGGTTGAAGGCCATGCGCTGCATGAAGGGCAGGCGGATGGCGGGCAGCGCGAACTGGCCAAGCGTGTAGCCGTCGGGCCGGACGTTGCGCATGTTGGCCGCCGGCAGGGTGCCGCCGCCGCCGGGGCGGTTCTCGATGATCACCTGCTGGCCGAAGGCGCGCGTGGCGGCCTCGGCGAAGGAGCGCATCTGCACGTCGGTGGCGCCGCCGGCGGGAAAGGCGATCTGCAACGAGATCGGGCGGTTGGGGAAGGCGGCCTGGGCATCGGCGATGCGCGGCGCGGCCATCGCGGCGGCGGTGGCGGAAATGAGGGTTCGGCGGTTCATGGTCGTTGGACTCCCAGCATTCGTTTCTTGATTCACAGGCTGCGCGCAATGATTTCCTTCATCACCTCCGAGGAGCCGCCGTAGATGCGGCCCACCCGCGCATCGGCCCAGGCGCGGCCGATGGCGTAGTCGGCCATGAAGCCGTAGCCGCCATGCATCTGCAGGAAGGCGTCCAGCCACTTGTTCTGCATCTCGGTGCCCAGCAGCTTGGCGGCCGCCGCCTCCTCGCCCGACAGCTCGCCGCGCATGTGCCGCGCCAGGCAATCATCGAGGTAGACGCGGAACATGCCGATGCTGGCCTTGGCCTCGGCCAGGGTGAAGCGGTGGACCTGGAAGTCGAACACCGTGTGGCCGAAGACGGGGCGGGACTTGGTGTAGGCGACCGTCTCGTCCAGCATCGTCTCCATGCTGGTGGCGGCGCGGATGGCGATCACCAGGCGCTCCTGCGGCAGCTGGTGCATCAGGTGGCGGAAGCCGCCGCCCTCCTCGCCGATGAGGTGGTCGAGCGGGACGCGCACCTCCTCGAAGAACAGCTCGGAGGTGTCCTGCGCGTGCAGGCCGATCTTCTCCAGCTTGCGGCCCTTGGTGAAGCCGGGCGTGCCCTCGGGCACCGCGATGAGCGAGACGCCCTTGCGGCCGGCCGCCGGGTCGGTCTTGCAGACGACGATCACCAGGCCGGCATTCTGGCCGGAGCTGATGAAGGTCTTGCTGCCGTTGATGACCCAGTGGCCATCCTCCTTGCGCGCGGTGGCCTTCACCGCCTTCAGGTCGCTGCCCGTGCCCGGCTCCGTCATGGCGATGGCGCCGATCATCTCGCCCGACGCCATGCGCGGCAGCCATTCGCGCCTGCGCGCCTCGGTCGCGTAGGCGTGGATGTATGGAACCACGATGTCCGAATGGAGCTGGAAGGCGACGCCGCTGGCATTCGCCCGCGCCAGTTCCTCGATCACCACGGCGGAGAAGCCGAAGTCGCCGCCCGCGCCGCCGTACTCCTCCGGCAGCATGGGGCAGAGGATCCCCTGCGCGCCGGCCTTGCGCCACAGCTCGCGCGGGACGATGCCGTCGCGCTCCCACTGGCGATGGTGGGGGGTGATCTCGCGCTCGACGAAGCGGCGGACGCTGTCGCGGAAGGCCTCGTGCTCGGGCGCGAAGACGGCACGCGGGCGCGCGGCGCGGATGGCGGTGTCCATCGGATGGTTCCCTCGATTTGGCGCGAGGGTAGCGGGGCCTAGCCGGGGCGCAACAGGGATTCGACCTCGGCGCCGTCGAAGCCGGCCTCGCGCAGGATATCGGCCCCGTGCTCGCCCTTCAGCGGCGGCGGCAGGCCGAGTGCGGCGGGGGTGCGCGAGAAGCGCGGGGCGGGGGCGGGCTGGATGGCGCCCTCCCGCTCCAGGAAGGTGCCGCGGGCCGCGAGGTGCGGGTCGTGCGGCGCCTCGGCCATGGACAGGACCGGCGAGACGCAGGCATCGCTGTCGGCGAAGGCCGCCGTCCATTCGTCGCGCGTGCGCCCGGCGAAGGCGGCGGCGAGGCGCGCCTTCTGCGCCGGCCAGTGCGCGGGGTCCATGCGGCCGGCGAACTCCGCCTCGTCCAGCCCCATGATCTCCAGCATCCGCGTGAAGAAGGCGGGCTCGATCGGGCCGACCGCCACGAAGCCGCCGCAGGCGCAGGCATAGCTGTCGTAGAAGGGCGCCGCGCCGTCCAGCAGGTTGCGCGCGCGCCCGGCCTGCCAGCGCCCGCGCGCCATCATGCCGTAGATCGGCGCCATCAGCAGCGCCGCGCCGTCCACCATCGCCGCGTCCACCACCTGGCCGCGGCCGGAGGTGCCGCGCTCCACCAGGGCGGCCAGGATGCCCATGGCCAGCAGCATGCCGCCGCCGCCGTAGTCGCCCACCAGGTTCAGCGGCGGGGCGGGGGGCGCGCCCTCGCGGCCCATGGCATGCAGCGCGCCGGTGAGCGCGATGTAGTTGATGTCGTGCCCGGCCTGCTGCGCCATCGGCCCATGCTGGCCCCAGCCGGTCATGCGGCCATAGACCAGGCGCGGGTTGCGCGCGGAAACGATGTCGGGACCGAGGCCGAGGCGCTCCATCACGCCCGGCCGGAAGCCTTCGACCAGCGCGTCGGCGGTCTCGCACAGGCGCAGCACGGCGGCCACCGCGTCCGGCCGCTTGAGGTCCAGCGCCAGCGAGCGGCGGCCGCGCAGCGACACGTCCTGGCGCGAGGCGGGCGGGCCGTCCGGCCGCTCGACGCGGATCACCGAGGCGCCGAGGTCGGCCAGGATCATGGCGCAGAAGGGGCCGGGGCCGATGCCGGCGATCTCCAGCACCGTGATGCCGCGCAACGGTCCGGTCATGCGATCGCCTTGGGCGCCGACGCCGCGCAGCGCGCCCGCGTCAGCTCGCGCAGCGCGGCGTGGATGCGCGCGTACTCCGCGCTGCCGGGAAGCGG